>JAHWKY010000028.1 GCA_019347575.1 Actinomycetota bacterium
CGGCGGAGGAGGTGTTCGAGCTCGACGTGGCGCTGCCCAACGTCGCCTCGATGCAGACCCGCCCCGCCCGTGCCGACCGCCCCGCCGTCGACTTGCGACGGCTCGTCGCGGGGTTCCTGCGCATGGCACCCGACGTCGCCATCGTCGGTGAGGTGCGAGACCGGGAAGCGCTGCCTCTTCTGCTCACGCTGTCGTCCGGTGTGAAGGGCTACACGACGATCCACGCCGGCTCGGCCCGCCAGGCGCTGACGCGGCTGCGGTTCGTGTGCCAGCTGGCCGACACCCACAGCGAGCTGCCGATGTCCGCGCTGAACGCACTCGTGATCGAGGCGGTCGACATCGTCGTGCACTGCTCGCGGGTGGACGACCACCCGCGGGTCAACGAGGTCATCGCGGTCGAGGACAGCCAGACCGGGCCCGACTCGGCCGCGTTCACGGTGACCGAGGTGTTCAACCGCCCGACGTGGGACGCCCCGTTGACCTGGACCGGCAGCCTGCCCACCCGCATCCGCCGTCCGCTCGCCGAGGCCGGTCACGACCTGCGCCAACTCGTCGACGTCGCCCTCGCTCCGGTCCCAGCGGGTGCGGATCGACCCGCTGACGGGGTCCAGATGCACACGCTCGGGAGGGCGGCGACGTGACCGGCGTGGTGCTCGCCGTGGTGGCGGCCTACGGGACGTTCCTGGTCTTCACCGCGGTGGCGCTGGGATGGGCTGGTTTCGGCGTGGGGCCGGAGCGGTTGGTCGCTCGACGGTCCCGGCGACGCTTCGGGGAGTGGCTCGCCCAGTCCGGCGTCGAGAAGGTCGGGGTCAGCGAGTTCCTCGCCGTCGCCGCGACGCTCTTCGTCGTCGGCGTGGGCGCCGGCTGGGCGCTGTTCGGCGGAGCCCTCGCCCCGGTCGCGGCGGGGTGTGGCGCGGCGAGCGTGCCGTTCGCCGTCGCGAGGGGACGCCGCGAGCGCCGCGTCGACCGGGCACGCGAGGCGTGGCCGCGGATGATCGAAGAGGTTCGCCTGCAGGCCACCTCGCTGGGACGCTCGATCCCCCAGGCGCTGTTCACCGTCGGCCGGCGCGCCCCGGACGAGCTGCGCCCCGCCTTCGAGGCGGCTCAGCGCGAGTGGCTGATGTCGACCGACTTCGACCGGACCCTGCGCGTGCTCAAGGCACGCCTCGCCGACGCGACCGCCGACGCCGTGTGCGAGACCCTGCTCATCGCACACGAGGTCGGCGGCGGCGAGGTCGACCGGCGCCTGCGCGCACTGATCGACGACCGCATCCAGGATCTTCAGGGCCGCAAGGACGCGCGCTCCAAGCAGGCCGGCGCGCGCTTCGCCCGGTCGTTCGTGCTGATCGTGCCCCTCGGCATGGCCGGGGTCGGGTTGTCGATCGGCGAGGGACGCGCCGCCTACCAGAGCGCGATCGGGCAGGCCGGCGTCCTCACGGCGCTCGTGCTGATCGCGTTGTGCTGGTGGTGGGCGAGCCGCCTCATGCGCATCCCCGACGAGCAGCGCGTCTTCTTCGAGGACGAGTCGTGATGGGGGCGTCGACGTGAGCCGGATCCTGGTCGCGTCGGGCCTCGCCCTGTGGGCCGGGGCGACGCTGTTGCTGAGCGAGGTGCGATGGTTCGCCCGGCGGCCTCTGACCGAGCGGCTCCGCACCTACGTCCCCGGCGGCCTCGGGGCTCCGAGCCGCGCCGGCCTGCTCTCGATCGAGTCCTTCCGTGATGCCATCGGCCCCGCCGCGCGCGCCCTCGGCGAGCGCTTCTCCCGCGCCTTCGGTATCGCCGAGGATCTCGCGACCCGGCTCCGCCGCGTCCACAGCCCGCTCGACGTCACCGAGTTCCGGGTCCGCCAGGTCGGTTGGGCGACGGCAGGTCTCGGGGCCGGCTTGCTCGTCGCGGTCACCGCCCGCCCACCCGTCCCGCTGGCGCTGCTGCTGACGCTCGGAGCTCCGCTCCTGGCGTTCCTCGCCGTCGAGCAGCGGCTCGCGCTCGCGTCGGCGCGGTGGCAGCGCAACCTCCGCCTCGAGCTCCCCGTCGTCGCCGAGCAGATCGGGATGCTGCTCGGGGCGGGCTACTCGCTGTCGGCCGCGCTGAACCGGGTCGCGGCGCGGGGCGACGGTGCGTGCGCCTTCGACCTCCGGCGAGTCACCGCTCGGGTCCGGCACGGTCTCGCCGAGGCCGACGCGCTGCGGGAGTGGGCAGCTACCTCCCGCGTCGACGCGGTCGAGCGGTTCGTGTCGGTCCTGGCGCTGAACCGCGAGGCGTCGGACCTCGGTCGGCTCATCGGCGAGGAGGCGCGAGCGATCCGACGCGACGTGCAGCGCGACCTCATCGAGCTGATGGAGCGGCGGGCGCAGCAGGTGTGGATCCCGGTCACGGTCGCGACGCTCGTGCCGGGGGTCATCTTCGTGGCGATCCCGTTCGTGGAGGCGCTGCGGGTGTTCGGACGGTGAGGCGGCGAGCTGCGGAGGCTCCCGCCGCGAGGGAAGGAACGAGGATGAGCGACGCAGCGACGCGGGCGTGGATAGGGGCGCGGTCGGGTCTGCGGCAGCAGTGGGACCGGCTGGCGGTGGCGGAGCACGGCGAGGGGGTCATCTCCGCCGCCATCGCCGTGCTGGTGATGGCGTTCCTCGGGGCCGCGATGTGGTTCGCGTTCCAGGCCATCTTCAGCGGGGCGAGCAGCGACATCGCCGAGAACGTCGAGCAGATCGGCGGCGGCGGCTGAGCGGTTGGAGGGGTGCCGACGTGTGATCGGTCGACACGCGCCGCCGACCGTGCGTCGCTCGGCTGGTCGGGCGAGGTCGGCACGAGCCCGATCACGGCGCTGTTCAGCGTCGCGATCTTCCTCGGCTTCCTCCTCGTGGCCGTCCAGGTGCTGGTCCACCTCTACACCACGTCGGTCGTGAACGCGGCCGCCTTCGAGGCAGCTCGGCTCGAGGCGGGCTCGGAGCCGGCGGGACGCGCGACGGCCGAGGCCCACGCGACGGCGCTCCTGGGCGAGTACGGCGAGCAGGTGAGCTTCGACTGGTCTGGCAGCGGCGGCGACGAGATCGTGGTCCGCATCACCGGGCCGAGCCCAGCCGCCCTCATCCGCGCTGTCGGCCAGCTCGCAGGACTCGACACGATCGACCGGCAGGTGCGCGTGCGTGTCGAGCGGTTCGTGGAGACGGAGCCGTGATGCTCGCCGCTCGGCATCGTGACGAGGGTGGGTTCGCCGCGGGCGGCGAGGCGCTGGCGTTCGGGGTGCTGGTCTTCGTCATCGGGACGCTGCTGGTCGTCAACGCGTGGGGCGTCATCGACGCCAAGCTCGCGGCGTCGGCGGCCGCGCGGGAGGCGGCTCGCATCGCCGTTGAGGCGCCCGGAACGATGAGCGCCGAAGGGATCGGGGCGGCCGCAGCGGCGACGGTCCAGCAGGTCCTGGTCGGGTACGGCAAGGACGCGGGGCGTCTCGTGGATGTCGACCTCGGGGCGGAGCAGACCGCCCCGGACGCCCCGCTGTCACGTTGCCAACGCGTGACCGTGACCGTCACCTACCGCGTGCCGACCATCGTGCTGCCGTGGGTCGGCGGACTCGGCACCGGCTTCCGGGTCGTCGGTTCGCACTCCGAACTCGTCGATCCGTTCCGTTCCGGTCTGCCGGGGGAGGCCCGCTGTGATCTCTGAGCGGTGGCGGTGCGAGGACGGCAACGTGCTGCTGCTGTTCCCCGCGGCGGTGCTGGTGCTGGTGATCCTCGGGGCGCTCGCGGTGGACTTCTCTATCGTCTACCTCGGTGAGCGCGAGGCGGCCGATCTGGCTGCTGCGCTGGCCAACGACGCAGCTTCGGCGCTCGACGAGGGCGCGTTCTACGGCGGGGCGGACGCGCGTGGCGGCGAGTTCCGCATCGACGAGGGACGCGCTGCCGCGCTGATCGCCGCTCGTGTGGATGCGCGCGAGCGCGAGGGCGACCGCTTTGAGGTGGTGGGTCAGCCGACGCTGTCGCGGGTCGGGGCGACGCGCCTGCGGGTCACGATCCGAGCCGAGGTTCCGTTCGTGTTCTCCCGAGCGTTACCCGGCGCCCCGCGTGCCGCGACCGTCGAAGCGTCCGCCGAGGTCGACGCGGTCCGGCGCTGACTGGCATCCCCGGCGGTCGGGGCGGGCGGGATCAGGAGAAGGGGCTGCGGGGGCGCGCTTCCAGCTCGCCGTCGACGTAGAGGTCGACCTTCTCGTTGTAGAAGCTCACGTAGCCCGCGATGCCGACGCTCTCGAGGTGCGGTGTCGGGTACCACCAGACGAAGTCGTCGTAGGTCTCACCGTCGAGCACCAGGTCGTAGTAGCTCGCCTCACCCTTGTAGGGGCACTGGGAGTGGCTGTCCGAGGGACGCAGCAGGTCCATGCGGACGTCGGTCTTGGGCAGGTAGTAGCGCGTGGGCAGGCCGGTCTCGAACAGCAGCCGCGGCTGGTGGCTGTCGGCGAGGGTCACTCCGTCCAGCTCAACGCGGACGTGCCGTGAGCTCTGCAGGACGTCGATACGGGTGTAGGGATCGCGCGGGTGGACGTAAACCTGCTCGTCCTCCTCGAACCACGCATCCATCGCGTCCCACTCGAACCGGAGGTGCTCGTTCAACTCCTCGATCTCCGACACCTCGTACCAGCTCACCGCCCCGACGGCTTCGCGGCCACCTGCCTTGACGGTGTGCACCGCGGCGTCTCCGCGGCTGGCGGAGTGGTGGGTCTCGTCGGTCGCGACGAGCAGGTCGGTGCGGACGTCGTCGGCGGGGAGGTAGTAGGTGGGGTAGTACGGGCGCTCCCAGACGAGCTTGACGCGTCTCGAGTCGGCGAGCCACTCGCCGCCGAACAGGATGCGGACGCGCTTGCCCCCGTCCTCGATGCGGCCGCGGCCGCGGCTGGTCTCGGTGGCCATGCTGCCTCCTCCGTCGGTATACCCCCCTACCCTATAGCAGGACTTGGTACCTTGTCGTGTCGACGACCCCTCCAGGAGGACACGGTGGAGCACGGCTACGCGGGGCGCAAGGACGAACTGACCAAGCGGCTGCGCCGCATCGAGGGTCAGGTCCGCGGCCTGGAGCGCATGGTCGAGGAGGACCGCTACTGCATCGATGTGCTCACCCAGATCTCGTCCGTGACCCGTGCGCTGCAGTCGGTCGCGCTCGGGATGCTCGGCGACCACGTCGAGCACTGCGTCGCCGACGCCATCACCGAGGGGCCTGAGTCCGGTCAGGCCAAGATCGATGAAGCCATGGACGCCATCAGCCGACTCGTGAGGAGCTGAAGCACATGACCCGTACCTACTCCGTGCCCGGCGTGTCGTGCGGCCACTGCCAGGCCGCCGTCGAGGGCGAGGTCGGCAAGCTCGCCGGCATCTCGTCGGTCCGCGTCGACCTCGACACCAAGACCGTCACCATCGAGGGTGACGCCCCAGAGGACGAGGTCATCGCCGCCATCGACGAGGCCGGCTACGACGTCGCCGACGCCCAGGGGGACGGCGACGCGAAGGGCCTCCCCGTCGTCTCGTAGCGTGTGCATCGGGACCCGGTAGGCGGGTCCATCTGCACCCCCTGAGGTCAGCTCGCGGTCCACGTGACCTGGCGCGCCCCGTAGTGCTCCAAGGGGCGGCCCTCGCCGTCGACCGGCAGTTGGTTGTCGCCGTCGATGTCGCCGAACACGATGGTCACGGTGCAGTCCTCGGCGTCGCTGGCCAGCGTCCAGGACAGGTCCCCGTGGAGGAACCGCGCGTTGTGGGCGTAGCCCGGATCGATCCGGCTCGCCTCGGTGGCGGACTCGATGCGCACGTCGCCGTTCGTCGAGGTCGCGATCCCATCGGCGAAGCCATCGCCATCCGCGTCGGTGAAGCGGTCCGTCGCCCGGTCCACGTTCCCGCACGGGAACAGCGTCACGTCGAGCGGCTCCTGCAGGGGTCGACGGTCGTGGCGTTCGCGCACGTGCAGATCGACCGTCGCGCCGGCACCGACGGTCACGGGGCGGGTCGGCTCGACGATGTAGGTCTCGCCGGTCTGGCCCTCGCTCGAGTGGCAGTGCTCGGCGTGCTCCACGGCGTCATCGAGCGTGGCCACGTGGAGCGCGTCGGTCCCACCGATCGCGCGCACCACCCCGATGGTCGGGCACACGTCGTGGAGCCAGTCGTGGGTGGGGTCGGCCAGGTCGTCCGGTGGCGTCAGCAGGATCGCGGCGTCGTTGCGCCCCGCGTGCAGCCCTGTGGCGAGGGCGTCGGGGAAGTCGTCCGAGCGGGTCAGCACGGTCAGCTCGCCGTTGTAGTCGAACTCGCGCATGGCGAAGTCGGCCAGCTCGACCGCCGTCGCGGTGCGGTCGTCACCACCGAGCCGGAGCACCGCGGTCAGGTCCTCCTCGAGGTGACGCTCGACGTGCTCGTCGACCGCCTCGGTGCCGCCCACGATGATGGCCTGCTCGATGCCCAGATCCGCGAGCGCCTGCTCGGTCTCAGCGGGGTACGCGTCCGGACGCACCAACAGGATGGGGAACGCGTCGGACTGGGTCGTCGCGAGCGACCCGGCCGCGAGCGCGTCCGGGAACGCCTCACCGCTGGCCACGAACGCCGTGGTGAGTCCCGCGATGCGTCCCAGCTCGTCCTCACGACGATCCACCTCGGCAGCGACGGCGGCGGCGGTCCCGTACCGGGTCGTCCCGGCGAGACGTGCGAGCTCGTAGTCCTCCTCGAGTTCGGCCTCGACCTCGCGGCTGATGGCCTGCTCGCCGCCGAGGAGGTACACGTTGCTCACGCCCAGTTCCTCGAGCGCGCTCGAGGTCACCTCGGGGATCGCGTCCTGCCTGACCAGGAGGAGCGGCGCATCGCTGGCACCGGTCAGGGCCGCGCCCGCGAGAGCGTCCGGGTAGGTCTCACCCGTCGCCAGGACCGCCGCCCCGCTCCCCTCCGGGAACTCCAGACGCGCCAACGTGGCTGCGGTCTCGTAGCGGTCGTCTCCACCGGCTCGTGCAGCGGTGATCTCGTGCGCTGCTTCCGCCGGGCCGGAACCCACGAGCAGCACGCTCGTCACCAGGGTGAGGACGAGCGCGAGCGAGGGTAGGCGCCGCCGCAGCGTTGCACCTTCCGTGTCCTCCTGTGCGGTCGTGCTGGGGGGCGATGTCACGGGGAACTCCGAGTTGGTCGGATGCGAGCGGGATCGGTTGCGCTGAGGGCCGGCACCGCCGTGAAGGCTCGTGGGGAGCTCGGCGGGGCGGTCGCGCGGTCCACACGAACCTACGGCGGCGGACCCTACGAACACCCGACCTCGCATGGACGGACGGCCGGGGCGAGGGCTTAGTCGATCGCGAGGTGGAGCGCGGTGGCCAGGACCCGGGGATCGGGGAAGTCCTCACAGTACTGGTAGCGGTACGCGAGCTGGATGGTCCCGTCGCTGTCGATGACGAACTCGCCAGGTGAGAGCCAGGGGTTGTCGACCATCGGCCGACCGCCCTCGCGGCGCTCCTGCATGAGCTGGTGCCCGATGCCGGGCGGGCAGCGCCAGTACTCCTCCGGTGCGTCGAAGAAGACCTGGGCGACGGTGAAGTCCGGCAGCCCGTAGGCGCGGTAGGCGACCTCGTCGGGGTCGCACAGCACGGGCACGTCGAGGTCATGGGTGTCGCCGTACAGCAACGCCCGCTCCGGCTCGCCCTGCCCGACGATGACGACGTCGGCTCCCAGCGCGCGGTACTCGGACAGCTCGTCGCGTAGACGCGCGGCGCGGTGGAACCCGCAGCCGCAGCCGTAGTGGCGCCAGAACAGCACGAGCGCAGGGTTGTCGGACCAGAAGGTCGACAACCTGCGGATGCCGCCGAGCTGGTCGGCGAGCTCGAAGTCCGGGGCGGGGTCGCCGATCCCGGGGCCGGGGACGTTCAGCACCTGGGGTCCGGTGGACCAACCTTCGAGCCACTGCTGCTCGGCTGCCGCGATCAGGGCCTCGACGTCAGCCACGTACCGCTCCGGGGATCTGGGACGCGCCGAAGGTAGCGGCCTGACCCCCAGCCGGATAGGGGGCGATCGCGGTCAGCCGGCGTCTTGGCGGAGCTGGACAGCGAGCGCCTTGAGGATCTTGCGGGCGAACGCCGGCGCCTCTTCGAGTGCCCGGGCGAACTCGCGGTCGTTGAGGAACAGCGCCACCGTGTCGGTGCGGGCCGCGACCGTCGTATCGTGCGGGGCGCCGTCGATGAGGTTGGTCTCGCCGACGACGGTGCCGGGGCCACGGCGTCCCAGGTGCCAGCTGCGTCGGGACAGCGCCACCTCGCCGTCGATGACGAGGACGAGGTCGTTACCGGCGCCCTCCCGGACCACGACCTGACCTGCCTCGAAGTGCTGCTCGGTGAGACGCTCGGCCAGCGCCCCGAGGTCGCGCTGGCTCAGCGTTTTGAACAGCGGCACGCCCCGCAGCGCCTCGATCCTCGCCTTCTTGGTGGTCCCCATCGCTACCCCCAGCCCGACTCCGGCCGCGATCGTACGTCGACACGAGCGCTGGTCGGCAGAAAGGGCGACCGCTGTCGGTTCGTTGGCAAGCACTTCGGGGGTGGAGGATGAACCGGCGCCTTGGTGCGGCATCCCGATTCACGGGCGGTTGGTCGAACGAACCGATGGCTGTCTCGATCACGACCGCGATGTTCGGGCACACGGATGCGGCCACTCACGATTATGCTCCGTTCTTCACAGTGACTTCACCCGTGTCGAGGAACATCATCCGGTACCGACACGGCTTGGAGCGTGACGGTGACAGCGCCGTGTACAAGGACTACTTCTACGACAAAGTCGTGGAGGCGACACCGCAGTTCGGCGGAGCGTTCCCCGGTATCACCGACGAGGACCACGCGGCCCACAAGACCGAGAAATTCCGCATCACAGCTCAGAAGGACGGCCTCTGGCGAGTTTGGGGTGAGCTCTTCGTGGAGAACCGCGGCAAGGCACGGGATTCATGCTGACGCCACTCTCACGGCGACTGCGTCCGCGGCGACTGCGTCGAACCGACGCATCCCTTGTGCGGAAGGGCACTCAACGCACGATCTTCATCCGATCGATCCTGGTACTCCTGATCCTGTTGCTAGTGGGCCTCGCCGTTGGCTTCGTCGGCCCTGTGCCGGTGCGGACTGCCGTTGTCGTCTGGTCCCAGGCGGCCTTCATCTGGTGGTTCATCTTCGCCGCTCTCTTCTCGAAGAAGGCCGCCGACGAGATCACCGGACGGCATCCGGTCTCGGTGCTCGTCGTCGCCGCGGTCGTCTTCTTCCTGTTTCCGCTCAGCTTGGCTGCGTGGCCGGGTGCGCGCAGCCCCTTGGCCGACTGAGTCCGGATCGAGGTCGCCCCAGAGGTTCAGGCTCCCATTAGGGGCGCGCACCTGATCACGGACGAGGCGGCGGTCGTCCCAGTCGATCGCGATGTCAGCGCGTCCGGGCGTCGAACTCGTGCTCGGCGAGCACATCGTCGTGGACATCGACGAGGAACAGGCCGTCGTAGCTGGTCACGGCGACCACACCGTCACCGAAGTAGGGGTAGTTGCTCCACGTGCCGTCGAAGGTGGGCTTGTCGTTGTCGGGGTAGACGTCGAAGTACCCGATGGGCTCGAGGCCCTCGCTCGTGGGTGTCTCGGCGTCGTACAGGCCCGCTGTGGAGAGCACACGCAGCCCGCTGGTGTAGTTGCTCTGGTACACGAGCCCGCTGAGCGTGTACATGTTGTGGTCGATCGACGTGTTGTCGTGCCAGTAGTCGACACCGGGCGCGATCGCGTCCAGGTCGCTCATGTCGAAGATGATGGTGCGGGTGCGGTCGTTGTCGCCGTTGCCGTTCTCGTCGCCCTCGTCCCCGAGCAGGAAGAAGCGTCGGTCCTCGGTGAACCAGCCCTGGTGGGTGTACTGCGGCCGGGTGTAGGCGACCTTGTTTATGACCTCGACGTTGGCGGGGTCGGTGACGTCGACGACCGAGATCTTGGTCTCGGACGAGTTGACGCAGATCTCCTTGCCGTGGTGGTCGGTGTCGGGGCCGTCGTAGACGATGCACTGGGTGTCGTGGATGTAGCCGTCGCCGCGGTAGCAGCCCGCGTAAGCAGGAGCGGTGGGATCGCTCGCGTCGACGATGTGCAGCCCGTTGCCGCACGAGCCCGAGCCCTGGGACGTGCCGCCTCCGACGATGTAGACGCGGTCGGTGTCGTCGTTGGCCGCGACGTTGTGCGCGGAGGTGGTCTGCGGCAGGTAGTTGGTGTCCGGCAGCCACAGCTGGGGGCCCGTCGCCGCTTCGAGCTGGGTCAGGTCGAACACCTGCATGCCGTGGGCGTAGGACTCGCTGACGATGAAGGCGTGGTCGTTCACGATCTTGATGTCGTGCCAGATCCGCGGGGCGCCGGTGTTGGGTAGGTCGCCCAGGTACACGGGGTTGCTGGGGTCGGTCACGCGGAAGAACTTCACGCCGTCGGTGGCTCCGGCGATGACGTAGTTCTCGCCAGAGTCGGAGGTCCAGCCCCACACGTCGCTGTACTCGACGGCCGTGTAGCGGTCGACTCCGTCGACGAGGCGTGACTCGGTGATGGGGGTGAAGCTGAGGAGGTCGATGTTCTGGCACGGGAACTCGTCGGCGAACCCGTCCACGCACGGCACGTCGCGCACCGTCTCGGTGGGGATCTGCAGCGATGGTGTACGGATTTGCTGCTTGTGGTCGTGCTCGTGCAGCTCGTCGGGGCTGAACACGCCGACGGCGTTGGTCAGCGCGAGGCCGCTCACGGCGACGAGTGCGAGGTAGCGCAGGGGCGTGCGGCGCACGGTGCATCTCCGGGTCGGGGCGAGATCCTCCATGAGGAGCCTTCGCCACCCGCCCCGCCGTCTCCTGCCCTCACGGCGTATCGAGTACCACCCCGTGCGGCGCCCCGCCCGCAGCGGGGCGTGGCGGGTCGCGGCGGTGGCTGCGTGGAGACCTGGCCTCACATGTGAGTCAGATCCGACACGGAGCGGGGGTCGGGGCGTTCCGGCGCCCCGCCCGCAGCGGGGCGTTTCACGTCCATCGGGGTGGGGTCAGTCGAGGGGGTCGGGGCGGCACTCGAGACGGACCGCGGTGCCGCACGCGAACTGCCCCTCCTGGCCCCGGAACTCGGCGGGGATCGGGGCGTCGACGAGCGGCAGCACGAGGCTGGAACTGTGCTCGGTCGACCAGTGCACGGTCACGACCGCCGGGGTCGGGTCGGCCGCGAAGCCCCACAGCTGCGGGGCGGCGGTCGGGGCCTCGATCCACAGCCGCAGGCTGCTGCCCGCACGGAACACGTGACCGAACGGGAAGATCTCGACCCGGGCGAGGCTCGGCTCGGTCGCCGACAAGGGCTGCTGGTCGTAGCGTGAGTGGGTCTGGTACGGCGCCAGCTCGGTGGAGCGGCTGTCGTCGAGCTCGCGCTGCGACGTGCGCAGCCAGCCCTGCTGGACGTACACCTCGGTGCCGTCGGGGCGCACCTCGGTCAGCGTGACCTGCAGGTCGACGTTCGGGGCGGTCGCGCTGATCCACAGGTCCGCCGAGCCCGAGCCCAGGAGCGTGACGTCGTCCTCGAACGCCGCGGTCTGGAACGCGAGAGCGCTGCCCGGTGGCGGCGAGTACTTGTCCCACATGCCGGCGTCGGGGCCGCCACCCCACTTCGCGTTGCCGATGCCCTGCTGTCCGGCGGGGTTGTGGGCGTACAGCGGGCCGTCCGCGGTCGCCCCGCCACTGAACTGCAGCGGCATGTCGACCAGCGGGATGCGCCACGGCGTCGCCGCCCCGGACCACGCCTGAAGCGTGGTCGCCCAGCGCGAGGACGTCTCGTCCTGCTCCCACAGCACCCTGATGGGCGGCTCGGCGAGGTAGTCCTCCAGCGCGGTGCCGTCGCGCAGCACGTCACGTTGCTCGAGGTGCGCCTCGAAGAAGCGGTCGAGCTCGCGGAGCTGCTCCGGCTCGCGGTAGGTGCCGTGGTCGCCGTTGGAGAGCACGGCGCGGTAGTCCACGCCGAGGCGCTCGAGGTCCTCGAGGAAGCGCACGTTGCGCGACGACAGCTGCTCGTCCTGCCAGCTCAGCGCCTGGAACACCGGCACCTCCATGCGGTGCGCCCCGTACAGCGGCGAGCGGTCGCGGATCAGCGGGTCGTCGGTGGTGTGCTCCTGCGCCTGCACGAACGGGTTGTACCGGGCGCTGGTCGCGTTGTGGGCCTGGTGCTCGGCGCAGGTCTGGTCGCCGGCGAACACGTCGTTGGCCGCGCCCGCGAGGTCCTGGGCGGGGCGGGCCGCGAACGACCAGAGTGCTGCGAAGGCGTAGTTGAAGATGCCGCCGGGGAAGGCCACGTCGCGGTAGACGTCGGCGAAGTAGTGCCCCGGCGCGATCGCGACCAGCGACGGCGGGGCGGTGTTGGCGGTGAACAGCTGGGTGATGCCGGGGTAGGACTTGCCGACCATCGCGACGCGCCCCGCGGACCACTCGCGCGAGGCGAGCCACTCGACCATCTCGTAGCCGTCGACGCCCTCGGCAGGCTGGAAGAAGTCGAACACGCCACCCGAGCAACCCGTGCCGCGGACCTGCAGGCCCGCCAGCGCGTAGCCCTTCGGCAGGTACCGGGACGCGTAGCCGGAGTCAGGGTCGCCCCCGGCGAAGTAGCCGTCGTAGGTGAGCAGCACCGGGTAGGGGCCCTCGCCGGCGGGGCGCACGAGCTCGTAGGCGAGCTCGACCCCGTCGCGGACGGTGAGGTAGCCCCACTCGCGGACGGCGTCGACGCCGCCGACCTTCCCCGTGCTCGTGCCGACGGCACGGCTCGTGGCCTCGTGCCCGCGCGCCGCCCCGACGTCCGTCAGGGGCGTTGCGGACGGGATGCCTCCGTCGCAGTCGGGGACGGGGCGCTTCGGCGGCGTTCGCTGCGTGACCAACAGGCCGCACGCCTCCTCGACGACCGGCAGCCGCAGGGTCACGTCGGACAGCGTCGCGGTGAAGCCGTCCTTGGGGGTGTTGACGTGGCTGACGTCGCGGATCACCAGACGCAGCCGCGACCCGGGAGCCAGCGCGCGGTCCTTGGGGTAGGTGCGGATGCGGTAGGGGACGGGGTGGCCGACCTGCGGCGGCACCTGGCGCAGCGTCGACTCGGCGTGGTCCAGCGATAGCCACCCGATGTTCAGCTGGCGCGAGCTGCCGTCGGCGCGTACCTCCTCGAGGCGCACCTCGAGGTCGGCGGCGGGGCGGTCGACCGCGGCGGTGAGCTCGACCAGCGCGCGCCCCGACAGGTGCAGCCCGTCCGCGAACGGCTCAGTGAGGTAGGCCGCCTGGCTCGCGCCGACGGGTCCGGCGACGACCGATCCCGCCGGACCCGTGCCCTCACCGGAGGTCAGCGCCCCGTCCACGGTCGCACCGAAGACGTGCTCGGTCCCCATCTGGCTGAAGCTCGGGACGGCGCGCCAGACGTTGGACTCGTCCTGCACCTGCACCGGCGGCCAGTGCTCGATGCCGGTGTCGAGGCCGAGCAGCTCGTGGTCGAACCACGCGTGGATCGTGTCGTACCAGTCGTCCCGGGCCACCTGGTTCGGGGCGTCGTAGGGGTAGAAGTGGGCCCACTGGCCCCAGATGGCGCGCTTGAACGTCGGGATCTGGTCGAACCAGCCGTCGATCGCGATGGGCGTGACGATGCCGTCGTTGAGGCCGTGCACGTGCAGCACGCTCGCCTCGATGTCGCGCACGCCGGGGCGGAAGTCGCGCTCGGCCCAGTACAGGTCGCGGTCGCCGTCGGGCGCGGCTCCCTCGGCGAGGTTCTCGGGGTGGCAACCCGGTCGCTCGTGGTAGACGGTCGCGCCCTCGACCTCGGTCGGAAGATCGAGGCCAACGGGGGCGTAGACCGCCGCGGCGAGCGCCCCGTCGGTGCCCACCGGCACGCCGTCGAAGGCGTAGACGTCGTAGAGGCTGCTGATCCCGGCCACGGTCACCATGGTGGTGAGCCCCTCGGGGCGCAGGATCGCCCCGGCGTTCTGGGTCTCGGCGTCGTAGCTCTTGCCGTAGCTGCCGACCGCCCCGCTGCTCCACGGCTGGGCGGCGTAGTGCTCGACGAAGGTCTCGAAGTCGCGCGCCTGGTTGGGCGAGTCCTGCTCGAGGCAGCCGCCGCTGTTGCCGGTGCCGCGTACGTCACTCAGCACGACGGTGTAGCCCTTGGGGGTGAAGTACTCGACGATGTCCAGCGAGCGGTCGCGCGCGCCCAGCAGCACCCCGGGGTAGTAGGGCGAGTGGACGAGGATCACCGGGGTGAGCCAGTCCGGGTCGGAGGAGGTGTCGGGGCGGTACACGCGCGCGTGGAGCTGGGTGCCGTCGTGGGCGGTGAGGTAGTCGTGCGTCGGCGTGCTCGCCTCGGGGAAGCGGTCCTCGGAGAGGCCCCTCGGGGCGAAGGTGAGCGGGGCGCCGGTGGCGGTCTGCTCGGACTCGCCCTCGCGGGTCGCGGTGCCGTCGAGCAGCCACCTCAACTCGGCATCGTCGAAGGTGTACGCGGGCAGCAGGGTCGCCGCCAGGACGGCGGCGAGCAGCGCGGAGAGGTGACGACGCACGGCGGTGCTCCGGAGGGGGTCAGCGGGCGGTCACGGAGGGTTTCGACGCCGGGACGCGGCGTCCCTGCTTCGCCTGAGTGGGAGCAGTTGGCTGCGCTGGGCGACGCGGGCTTCTGCTCCCGCTCGCGCGGCGTGGACTGAGTGGGAGCAGTTGCCTGGGCCGCGGACTTCTGCTCCCGCTCGGGTCAGCGGGTGGCGTGGACGGTCCGGGTGAGCTGGGCGTCGCCCCGCGTGTCGGTGATCCACGCCTGGCCCTGCAGGGTCACGTCGTGGAAGCCGGCGCCCTCGACCCAGCCCTTCAGGCACGCGTCGTTGGGGTACCACCACGAGTGCACCGAGTCGCCGACCCGGAACCGTGCCGCGGGCGTGGCGGCGTGGGGACCCTGGGACAGCGGGGCGTCGACCGGTTCCATCACGATGAGGCGCCCGCCCGGGTTCAGCGCGTCGTGGATGCGCTCGAGGCCTCCGACCGGATCACGGAGGTGGAGCAGGATCGCCCCGACGAACACCAGGTCCACCGGGCCGCCGATGGCGTCCGGGGCCAGCGACGACACGGGGACGGCGCGACGGTCGACGGATGATCCCCGCAGCGACGCGACCGCGCGGAAGCCGTCGCCGAGGGTCTCGCGGACGGGGATGGAGTCCCAGTGGATGCGCGCGACGTCGGGCCACGGCGAGCGGTCGGCATCGATGGCGACCACCTCTGCGGCGCCCCGCCGTTCCATCTCGAACGACCAGAACCCGTCGTAGCTGCCCACGTCGAGGCAGCGCATCCCCGACAGGTCGTCGGGGAAGCCGGCGAGGTGCACCCACGGCCGCAGGTCGACCAGTCCCGGCGTGGTCACGCCGTCGGCCAGCTCGATCGAGTGGTACCAGTCGTGCTCGAGCGCCAGCACGTCCTCGACGGTCGTCACGGAGAAACCCCTCCCCCCTGCCTGCTCGGCGGCGAACCCTAGCCCCGCAGCCCGCGCCGACCGCCGGGCCGGTCCGAACGGACGCGCTCCCGGTCCCCGATTCCGAGACCGCTCCGTAACGTCGGAGGCGGAGGTGGTGGCCGTGACCGACCCGCTGCGCCGGTACCGCGAGATGCGTGACCTCGACGCCTCGCCCGAACCCGGGGGGTACGGGGCGCGCGAGCCGGGCGAGGCGCCGATCTTCGTCGTGCAGGAGCACGACGCCTCCAGCCACCACTTCGACGTGCGACTCGAGGCCGACGGGGTGCTGATCTCGTGGGCGGTGCCCAAGGGCCCCTCGACGGACCCGTCGGACAAGCGGCTGGCCGTCCACGTCGAGGACCACCCGCTCGACTACGCCGACTTCGAGGGCGCGATCCCGGAGGAGCAGTACGGCACCGGTCCGGTGATCGTGTGGGACATCGGCCCCTACCGCAACCTCACCACCGATGATGACGGCGAGATCAGGTCGGTCCGTGACGCGGTCGCGGACGGCCACGTCAAGGTGTGGCTGGAGGGCCGCAAGATCCGAGGTGGCTACGTCTTCCAGCACGCGCGCGTCGGCGGCGACGACGACAACTGGCTGCTCGTCAAGCTCGACGACGACGGCGCCGACGCACGCCGCAACCCCACGTCGACCGAGCCGGAGTCGGTGCTCAGCGGCAGGACCATCGGCGACGTGCGCGAGGAGGAGGGCGCGGATGCCTAGACGAGGATCCGACGAGGTCGTGCGCGAGCGACCGCGCCCCGCCGCCTGACCCGACCATCCGCCACCCCGCGAGGAGACCGACCGTGCCGGAGCAACGCACCATCGACACCGCCGAGCGCCGCGTCGAGGTGAGCCGCCCCGACAAGGTGCTGTTCCCCGACGACGGCATCACCAAGGCGGACCTCGCCGAGTACCACGCCCGGATCGCCGAGGTCGCCGCGCCGCACCTGCGCGATCGCCCCCTGGCGCTGCGCCGCTTCCCCGACGGCATCGGGGCGGGCGGCTTCTTCCAGAAGGACTGGGACGGGCGGCCGCCCGAGTGGGTCCGCACGGTCCCGATCGAGCGGGCCGACGGTGAGGAGCTGGACCACGTGATCGCCGGGGATGCCGCGACGCTGGTGTGGCTCGCCGACCGCGCGGCCATCGAGCTGCATGGGTGGCTCGCCCGCAGCGACGACCTGCACCATCCCGACCAGCTCGTCGTGGATCTCGATCCATCGGACGACGACATCGCCGCGGCTCGGTCGGCGACCCGACGGGTCCGGGACCTGCTCGACGAGCTCGGCCTCGGCGAACGGTGGCTGAAGACCAGCGGCTCGAAGGGCTACCACGTGCACGTGCCCCTCGACCGCAGCGCCGACTTCGACACCGTGCGGAGCTTCGCGCGGCGGGCGATGGAGCTGCTGGCTCGCCGCTACCCGGACGAGCTGACCACCGAACAGCGCAAGGCCAAGCGAGCGGGGCGGACCTACCTCGACGTGGGTCGCAACGCCTACGGGCAGACCGCCGTCGCGCCCTACACGGTGCGGGCTCACCGCGGGGCGCCGGTCGCGACACCGATCGATTGGCACGAGCTGGGCGAGACCGACCCCCAGCGCTACACGATCCGCAACCTCTTCCGGCGCCTGGGGCAGAAGGACGACCCCTGGACCGGCTTCGCCGATCGGGCGCGGTCGCTCACCGACGCCCAGTGCCGGCTCGACGAGCTCCTCGCCGACACCCCGCCCCGCTGACCCCGACGTCCCGCTGTGGGTCGACCTTCGGCTACATGTGGCCACAACCCGACCCGGAGTTGGGGTGGGGCGCCGGTCAGGGCGCGTCGCCGATCTCGAGGTGCATACCGTCGGACGCGGGGATCGCTCGGTCGCACAGCTCGGCCGCGACCTCGACGAGTTCCTCGTGTGGCGGGGCGGTGCGGCCGATCTGGGTGAGCACGATCCGTCCGACGTCCCACTTGCACACGACGGGCAGCGCCTCGTCGATGCGGATGTGGGTGTGCAGCGAGCGCCGGTACATCGCCCCGTCGAGGATGAGCACGTCGGCCCCTTCGGTGTGTCGGCGCAGTTCGTCGGTCAGCTCGGCGACGTCCGACGAGTACACGATGGTCCGCCCCGACCCCGCCGCGATGCGCCACGCGTAGGTCGGGAACCGCGGCGAGTCCGCGTGGGGCACCTGCACGGGATCCAGCTCCACCGAGCCGACCGTGACGCGCTCGCCCGGTGCGACGTCGACGAGGTCGACGTGATCCAGCGCCCGGTAGCGGCCACGCAGCGCGGCGTGCGTGCGCGGGGCGGCGTACACGGGCAGCGGCGGGGCGTCGTGGCGGCGGAGGTCGCGTAGCCGAGGGACCCCTCCGCTCGCGTCGCGATGGCCGTGCGTCAGCACGACCGCGTCGAGGTCAGCCGCCGTTGGCTCGGCCACCGGTCCCTCAGCGTGTCGGGTCGCCGTCCGCTCCGGTGCGGATCCGAGCTGCTCGTCGATGTCGCGGGTCGCGTCCACCAGCAGGCGCGTGTCGGCGGTGGTCACGAGCAGCGAGCTCTCGGTCCGGCGGCTGCGGCCCTCCCCCGGCGTCCCGCCGCTCGCGCCGGTGCCGAGGAAAGTCAGATGCACGGTCAGTGGAAGGTCTCGAGCTCGTCGAGACGGCCGCCTGTCTCGAGCCGGCGCACCGTCTCGGCGAGGAGCGGGGCGACGCTGACGACGTCGAGGTCGAGCGCCGACGGGGTGGCGCGTGCGACGGTGTCGGTGACGACCAGCCTCCGCAGCGGCAGCGCCCCGAGGGTCTCGTCCGCATCGCCCGCGAGCAACGCGTGCGTTGCCACGACGGTCACCTCCTCGCGGCTGCCGGCGTCGTGCAGCGCGTCGATGGCCGCGGCGATCGTGCCCCCGGTCGAGATCATGTCGTCGACGACGACGGGGTGACGGTCGGCGACGGCGCCGACGACCTCGCCGGCGCGGACCTCGTCGCCGGCGAGCCGCTCCTTGTTCACGTAGGCCACCGGCAGCTGCAGACGCGTGGCGTAGCCCTGAGCCAGGTCGATGGCGCCGAGGTCGGGGGCCACGACCACCGCGTCGTCGGGCACGTCGTCGGCCACGGCCTGGGCCAGGTCCGGTACGGCGGTCGCGGACTCCACCGCGACGCCCGCCACCGCCTCGAGGTAGCGGGTGTGCGGATCGATGACGATGACGCGCTCGAGCGCGGTCGTGGCGAGCAGGTCGCTGATCACCCGGATGCTGACCGGTTGCCCCGGCTCGGTCCGGCGGTCCTGGCGGGCGTAGCCCAGGTAGGGCACCAGCGCGATGATGCGCGCCGCCCCACAGCGCGCGGCCGCATCCACCAGGAGCAGCAGCTCCACGAGGTTGGCGTCGACCGGCGGACTGGTCGGCTGGAGGATGTGCACGTGCTCGTCGCGCAGATCGGGATCGACCGACACCGCGGCCTCCCCGTCGGGGAAGCGCGACACCTCGGTCGCCGTGAGGTCGATGTCGAGCTGCTCTGCGACGGCCGCGGCCAGCGGACGGTTCGCGCTCCCGGCCAGCAGCCTCACGACGTCACCCACGTCATCGTCGGAGTCCTCCGTCGCCGCGACACCACGCCGACGTTGGCAAGGTGGTGCAGATGGGGCTGACGTCGGTGGGCGTCGACCCGTACGGATGGCCGCGGGGACCGGGGCGGACCGGCGGACGGTCCGCGTGGTGGATCGCTCGCTACGTCGAGGCCTCGGCGCGGCACGCCCGATCGCCGGGAGTACACGTCCGGGCCGACGCAGCGCGGCTCGCGAGCACGCGACGGAAAAGCCCTGCTGTCGACACCCGCGACCGCGGGTCGGTCTGGGGCGTCAGGGAACGGGCACGTCGTGCGGCGCTGGCCGTGCGCAGACGGTCCTGACCGACCAGCTGGGCCTGCATCTGGCTCGTGATCGGGTGCATGACATGCCTCCTCGTCGCGCTGACGACCCCAGTATTTGTAGCTACACTCACGCAATCAACTTATCCGAGGAATACGGGATAAGTTCGGCTTGGTGCCGTGGAACAGGAGGCTTCCCGGTGGACGTGACGTTCCGGTTCCCCTCGCCGCGTGCGATCGACCTGATCGGGTTCGCGTGGTCGCCGCTGTTCGAGGCGGTGCTGTCGCTGCCGGCGGTCGTGCAGCCCAAGCGCACCCCGATGCACCTGCCGTGGGCGCGCCGTTGCCGCGACCTGCCTGCCGACCTGCTCGACGAGATCAACGTCCTGGCGGCATCGCTGGACTGCTTCATCCCGGGGGTCTTCGAGGTCGGTCTCGCGGGCGAGCGTCCCGCTTTCGCCGACGAGCTCGAGCGGTTCCGTGCCGTCGATCACGAGCTCGTCGCCTACGAGCTGTCCCTGGCGTTCGGCGGCCGCGGGTGCGGACCGTTCCACGGCAGCGGACCCGGACTCGTCCACGACCCCGAGTTCCGCCACGAGGTCACCACGGCGGCGGCAGCGATCAGCGCCGAGCAGGAGACGCTGGTCCGCACCGCGCTCGACGACCCGGCGACGATCCGGGAACGGTTCGCGACGCTGCTGCAGCGGTACTGGGACGAGGCGTTCTCCGAGGAATGGGAACGGCTCCGACCGCGCATCGAGGCCGAGGTGACCGACGGGGCGCGAGCGCTCGTGACCGGCGGCATCCCAGGCTTGGTCGCCGAGTTGCTACCCGAGGGACGCTGGGACGAGGACGCCGCCGCCATCGTCGTCGACAAGACCTTCGAGCGCACGTGCGACGTCGCGGATCGGGGCGGGATGCTGTTCGTGCCCACGGTTTACGGCTGGCCCAAGGTGCTGATCGAGCTCGACGACCCGTGGCAGCCGGCGGTCATCTTCCCGCTGCGAGACCTGCGCCAACCCGAGGTGCCGCTCGCCAGCGACCACGAGGTCGCCGACGGGCTCCGCGCGCTCGGAGACGAGACCCGGTTGCAGATCACGCGCATGGTCGCCGAGCAGCCGCGCTCGACGAAGGAGCTCGCGCAGCTGCTGGCGCTGTCGGACTCGGCGGTGTCCCGCCACCTCAAGATCCTCGCCAACGCCGGCGTGGTCAGCGGTGAGCGGGATGGCTACTTCGTGCTCTACAGCCTGCGCCCCGAACGCATCGGCCAGCTCGGCGGGGCGCTGCGACGGACCCTCGGCCTCACCCACGCCGTGCCCGGAGACGTGCCGTCCCTGCCGGTGTCGTTGGCCCGGCGGGGCGAGGGCGCCTGATCGGGGAGCGTCCGAGCCGCCCTGTCACGTCCACCGGCCGGAGACGGAAACGCGCGTGGATGCGTGTTTCCCGTAGGGCTGACGTGCTCCGGTCGCGTTCGCGGTGACGGAAACGCGCGTGGAGGCGTGTTCCCGTCGGACTGACGGGGCGCGGGCGCGCGGGTGGTGGGCGAGACGGGTTTGGCGCGGCCGCGTGGAGCGCGGGCGCGCGGGTGGTGGGCGAGAGAGGACTTGAACCTCCACCCTCTTACGAGGACACGGACCTGAACCGTGCGCGTCTGCCAATTCCGCCACTCGCCCCGAGTGGAGCAGCGAGGCTACCAACCGCCCCTGCCCACCGCCCCGCCGGGCCTGGGCCCCTCGCCGTGAGGTGCACAGAACCGGGCGGAACGCCCCGTATCCCCCCGTCCGCGGCGGTCGGACCTGTCCGTTCGGGCAAGGAGGGCCCCTGACACCGCTCCGATACCCTCGCGCACGGTTCGCGCGCTGTGCGGACAGGGTGGCGCCGTGCGACGTCCCCGGCCCCACCGTCTCCGCCGTCGTCAGACGGGATCGAGGCGGGGGGAAGCTCGCACGGCGCGTGGCCGGGTGCCCTGCGTGGAACGGTCCGGCGTGGACACCCCGACACGCACGCACCGACAAGGACCCGGCGATGGGAGTGCTGCAGGACTTCGAGCGGCGCCTGGAGGGTGCTGTTGAGGGGTTCTTCGCCCGCGCCTTCCGTTCGGGACTCCAACCGGTCGAGCTGGCCAAGGCGCTGCAGCGCTACGCCGAGGACAACCAGCACGTGACCGACGCCGGCGTGATCGTCCCCAACGTCTTCCGCTTCACGCTCTCGCCTAAGGACGTCGAGCGGCTCGAGAGCTTCGGCGCGTCCCTGCGCCGCGAGCTCGCCCAGGTCGTGGCGCGCACGGCCGACGAGCGCGGCTGGACGTTGCGCGGCCCCGTCCACGTGCTCGTCGAGACCGCTGAGCACGTCAAGTACGGCATGTACGAGCTGACCGGCCGGGTCGAGGGCTCGCAGGCCCCGGCCTCCTCCGTGGCCCCGGCGCGCCCCGCCGATCACACGCCGTCTCCCGCACCGGAGGCTCCTCCGGCTGCGCCAGGGGACGCGGCGGCTCACCGCGTCACCCTGCCCGACGGCAGCCACGTCCGGCTCGAGCGTGGCCGCATGACGCTCGGCCGGCTCGCCACCTGCGACGTGACCATCGACGACCGCACCGTCTCCCGCGAGCACGCGGCCCTCGTCCGACGCGGGGGCGAGTGGTGGGTCGTCGACCTCGGCTCCACCAACGGCACGGCGGTCAACGGGACGCGCGCTGCCGAACAACCCCTGAACCCGGGCGACCGGATCCAGCTCGGAGAGGTCGAGCTCGAGTTCGGGGAGGCCTGAGGTGTCCGACGGTGTCCTCGCGGTGCTCAAGCTCGTGCTGCTGCTCGCTCTCTACCTGTTCCTCGCCCGCACCGTCCGTGCCGTCGTGACCGACCTCTACGGACCGCGGCCGAAGCGCCGTTCGAGTGCGGCGTCCCCCCGCCCCGCCGTCGCCGAGGGCTCCGACCGGCCCAAGCCGCGACGTGCCCCCAGGGAGATGGTGGTCCACCCGCCGAACGGCCGTCCCCAGGTGGTGCCACTCGAGGGGGGAGCGGTCACCCTCGGGCGCAGCAAGACGGTGAACCTCGTGGTGGACGACCGGTTCGTGTCGGACGAGCACGCCGCCATCGTTCCCGACGGCGACGGCTGGCTCGTCCGCGACCTCGGCTCCACCAACGGGACCTTCCTCAACGGCGCGAAGGTGACCCGCCCCACCCCGCTCGCCGCGGGTGACCAGCTGCGCATCGGCAAGACCCGCATCGAGGTCCGACGGTGATCACCTACGACGCCGTCGCGGTCACCGACACCGGCCAGGTGCGCCAGGCCAACGAGGACGCGTACTTCCTGGGCGACTCCGTCTTCGCTGTGGCCGACGGCATGGGCGGCCACGTCGCGGGCGAGATCGCGTCACGGACGGCACTCGAGCCGGTCGCCGTGATCGACGGGCGCGTCTTCGCGGATTACGACGAGGCCGCCGATTCGCTGACGGACGCGCTGAAGGACGCCAACGGCGCCGTCGTCGCACGCGCCATCGAGGAGCCGGAGCTCAAGGGCATGGGCACGACCCTGACCGCGGCGCTCGTCGAGGGTCGGCGCCTTCACATCGCCCACGTCGGTGACTCCCGCGCCTATCTCATCCGCGGTGGCACGATCGTGCGGATCACCAAGGACCACACCCTGGTGCAGCACTTCATCGACCAGGGTGAGATCACCGAGGAGGAGGCGGCCCGGCACCCTCAGCGGTCCATAATCACCCGCGCCATCGGGGTGTCTCCGCTGGTCGAGGTCGATCACCACGTCGTCGACCTTGAGGTGGGCGACCACGTGCTGCTGTGCTCCGACGGGCTCACCGGACAGGTCGAGGACGGCGAGATCCGCGAGACCATCCTCACCGCCGAGGCCGAGGAGGCGGCGCTCGACGAGCTCGTCCGCCTCGCCAACGAGCGCGGCGGACCCGACAACATCACCGCGGTGCTCCTGCGCATCGACGAGGAGGGCGCGGCGAACGCTGCCGGTTCGTCGCAGCGGCAGGTCATCCGCACCATCGACACCGACGCCGACACGCTCGACGAGGACGACTGGGCGGGCAAGTTGCGGCGCATCGGGACCATCGGGAAGGTGGAGCAAGTGGCGACGCCCGAGACCGAGACGAGGGGGCCGTCGCGCCGTCAGCGCATCGCCGCGATCGTCGTGGTCAGCGCGATCGTCCTCGCCGCGGCAGGGTTCGGCGGCCGGTGGCTGCTGGCACGCTCGTTCTACGTCGGCGTCGACGAGGGTCAGGTCGTCATCTACCGCGGCGTGCCGAGCTCGGTCGGTCCGTTCGAGCTGTCGTGGATCGAGGAGCGGACGGAACTCGAGCTCGCGGATGTCGCCCAGTTCAAGCGGGACGACCTCGAGGCTGGGATCGCGGCGACGAGCCTCGCCGACGCCCGCCTCATCGTCGACAACGTACCGCTGACCGCCGGTGCCAGGGCCGTCACCTCCGATGATCCCGACGCGCGCGAGGGGAGCTCGCCCGACACGACACCGACCGGGACGACCTCACCCGACGCCGGCCCGATCGGCGACTCGTGAGCCAGGCCAGGTCGTGAGCCAGGAGGATCACCCCGTCGTCCGGGCGCGCCAGACCGAGCGGCGCCTGCTGCTGCTGGCGCTGATCGTCGTGCTGGGTGCCTACACCGTGCTCGGGCTGTCGCGTGACCCGCGCATCCCGTCGGGGACCTTCGTGTTCGGCGGGGCGCTCGTGGCCCTCGCCGTCTTCGCCCATCTCGTCGTGCGCCGGTTCGCGCCGCTCGCGGACCCGGTGCTGCTGCCGCTCGGCCTGCTCCTCAACGGGCTCGGGCTGGTCCTGGTCCGCCGGGTCGACTTCGCCGAGGGCAGCGACCTCGCGGTGAGCCAGACGACCTGGACGGTGGTCGGGATCGGGCTGTTCACGGCGGTGCTCGTGCTCGTGCGTCAGTACCGGAGGCTCGCGCGCTACTCCTACACGGCGGGTCTGCTCACCATCCTGCTGCTGCTCCTGCCGCTCGTGCCCCGCCTCGGCATGGAGGTCAACGGAGCGCAGCTGTGGGTGCGGGTCGGGCCGCTGACGTTCCAGCCCGGCGAGGTGGCCAAGCTCACGCTGGTCGTCTTCCTCGCCGGCTACCTCGACCGCAAGCGCGCGCTGCTGTCGGTCGCGACCCAGCGGGTCGGGCCGCTGCTGCTGCCTCCGATGCGCCACCTCGCCCCGGTGCTCGCCGGCGTCGGCATCGCGCTGGGGATCCTGGTCATGCAGCGTGACCTCGGCTCGGCGCTGCTGCTGCTGGGGGTGTTCGTGACAGTCCTGTACATCGCCACCGGTCGGCTCGCCTATCCGGCGATCGGGATGGCGACGTTCGGCGTGGGCGTCGTCGTGATGTACCAGCTGTTCGACCATGTGCAGCGACGGTTCTCGATCTGGCTCGACCCGTGGGCCGACCCGACCGACGCGGGGTTCCAGATCTTGCAGTCGCTGTTCGCGCTGGGAACCGGGGGGCTGACCGGGGCGGGACTGGGACTCGGCCGCCCCGACGACATCCCGTTCGCCGCGACCGACGTCATCTTCGCCGTGCTCGGGGAGGAGCTGGGTCTGCTCGGGGCCACGGCGGTGCTGGTCGCCTACCTGCTGCTCGTGGCGCGCGGATACCGCATCGCCCTCACCGCCCGCGACGAGGTCGGGACGCTGCTCGCCGCCGGGCTGACGACCATCCTCGGTCTGCAGGTGTTCATCATCGTCGGCGGCGTCACCCGACTGATCCCGCTGACCGGCATCACCCTGCCGTTCGTCTCGTACGGCGGGTCGTCGCTCGTGTCGAACTACGTCCTGCTCGCCCTGCTGCTGAGGGTGAGCCACGAGGAGCGACGCGCAGCACACCACGGCACCGCCCCGCCATCACCGGACGTGGACGCCGCGGAGATGAGCTCGTGAGCCGACAGATCCGTCGTGTCGCCGGCCTGATGCTCGTGCTGTTCGCGGCCCTGTTCGTCAACCTCAACGTGATCCAGCTCCTGCGGGCCGACGACCTCGCCAACGATCCGCGCAACCCGCGCCTGATCATCAAGGAGTACGAGATCGAGCGCGGGCCGATCGTCGTGGGCGAGAAGGAGATCGTCCACAGCGTCCTCACGGACGACGACCTCGCGTACCTGCGCGTGTACGAGGAGCCGTTCCTCTACAGCCACCTCACCGGCTACTACTCGGTCGTGCTGCTGCGGTCGGGACTCGAGCAAGCGCTGAACGAGGAGCTCACCGGCACGCCCAGCGAGGTCCTGGCCCAGAACCTCGCCGACCTGCTGTCGGACCGCGCCGAGGTCGGCAACACGGTGCGGCTCACCATCGACCCCGAGGTGCAGGCGGAGGCGGCTCGCGCCCTGGGCGACCGCATCGGGGCGGTGGTGGCGCTCGACCCGCGGACCGGGGCGGTGCTCGCGAGCTACAGCAACCCCAGCTACGACCCCAACCTGCTGTCGAGCCACGACCGTCCGGCGATCAACGAGAACTGGCAGGCGCTGCAGGAGGTGCCGGGGCGGCCGCTGCTCGACCGCGTGACGCGCGAGTTCTTCCCGCCGGGCTCGGCGTTCAAGGTGGTCGTCGCGGCGGCGGCGCTGGAGCGCGGCATCCAACCCACCACCGCGTTCCCCGATGAGCAGCGCTTCGACGTGCCCCAGACCGAGTCCGACATCGGCAACTTCGGCGGTGGCCTCTGCGCCGGCGGTGGGACGATCTCGCTGGCCGACGCGCTGCGCGTGTCCTGCAACACGACCTTCGCGCGCCTCGGCGTCGAGCTCGGCTCCGACGTCCTGGTCGATGTCGCCGAGCGCTTCGGCTTCAACCGCCGCATCCCCTACGAGCTGGGGGTCATCGACTCGGTCATCCCCAAGGAGCTCGACCCGCCGTCGACGGCGCAGTCGGGCATCGGACAGCGCGACGTGCGCTGGACGCCGTTGCACGCGGCGATGATCGTGGCGAGCATCGCCAACGAGGGCACCATCATGCAGCCCCACGTCGTCGCCGAGGTCCTCGACCCCACCGGGCGGGTGCTGCGCAAGGGCGACACCGGACCGTGGAGCACGCCCACCCACCCGTCGCAGGTCGTCGACCGCGACGTGGCCCTGACCCTCGCGGACATGATGGTCGCCGTGGTCAACCAGGGGACGGGGACGCGCGCGCAGATCCCCGGCGTCCGCGTCGGCGGCAAGACCGGGACCGCGCAGGTCCCCGGCCAGGCCCCCACGGTGTGGTTCATCGGCTTCGCCGAGGACCAGGTCGCCGTGGCGGTGGTGCTGCCTGACGCGGGCGATGACGCCACCGGCGGCGCCAACGCCGCGCCGATCGCCCGCGCGGTCATGGAAGCCGCCTTGGAGCTGCGCTGATGGTGCCGCTGATGGCGGGGTTGGTGTCGGCGGTGGGCCTGCTGGTGCCGCTGACGGCGGGGCGCGGGTCGTTGGTACGCTTCGGGGCGCGCCGGGGGGCTGCCGTTCCGACCCCGCGTGCCCCCCGCTCGACCGCATCGTCCTCTCCCGCGCACGGAGGCTGCACGTGACCCGTATCGGTCAGGTCCTGGCCGGTCGCTACCGCCTCGAGGACCTCATCGGCCGCGGCGGCATGGCCGAGGTCCGCGAAGCTCAGGACGAGGTCCTCGACCGTGCGGTCGCCGTGAAGATGCTGCTCCCGCGGTTCGCTCAGGACGAGGGCTTCATCGAGCGCTTCCGCCGCGAAGCGCAGGCCTCGGCCAGCCTCAGCCACCCCAACATCGTCGCCGTCTACGACACCGGCGAGCAGGACGGCCTGCCGTTCATCGTGATGGAGCTGGTCCGTGGCCGTTCGCTCGCCGAGGTGATCACCGCGGGTGGCCTCACCGAGCGCCGCGCTCTCGAGGTCACCGCCGAGGTCTGCCGGGCGCTGAGCTACGCCCACAGCAGGGGGTTGGTCCACCGCGACATCAAGCCCGGCAACATCCTCCTCGGCGAGGACGGCCAGGTGAAGGTCACCGACTTCGGCATCGCCCGCGCCGTCAACGCCGAGACCGTCACCCAGACCGCCGCGGTGCTCGGGACCGCCGCCTACCTGTCGCCGGAGCAGGCGCAGGGCCACCCCGTCGACGGCCGCAGCGACGTGTACTCGCTCGGTGTCGTGCTCTACGAGATGCTCGGCGGCCGCGCCCCGTTCGCCGGGGACACCGCGGTCAGTGTCGCGTACATGCACGTGCAGGAGATGCCGACGGCGCTGCGTGACCTCGACCCGTCGATCTCGACCGCGGCCGAGGCGATCGTGTTCCGCGCCATGAGCAAGAACGCGGCCAACCGCTACCAGACCCCCGAGGACATGGCGGCGGACATCGAGCTCGCGCTCGGTGGCCAGCAGGTCGCGGCCCCGGCTGTACTGCGAGCCGAGGAGACCGCGATCCTCGACGCGGCCGTGACCCGCCCCGCGGCGCGCCCGCCCGAGGCGGACCAACGCCGTCGCCGACTCGGCTACGTGTTGCTGGCGATCATCTCCGTCCTCGCTGCCGCCGGCGCGGTGTACTTCCTCGCGACGCTGCTTGCCGAGGAGCCGGTCGAGATGGTCAGCGTCCCCGACGTGCAGAGCCGGACCTTCCCGGAGGCCGAGGAACTACTCGCCGCGCGCGGTCTGACCGCGCGCTGGGCCGGCGACGTGAACAGCGACACGGTCGAGCCGGGGCGTGTCGTCAGCCAGGACCCCGGGCCCGGTGAGAGCGTCGAGGCCGGCGCGATCGTCCGGCTGACCATGTCGACCGGTGTGGCGACCGTGACGGTCCCGCGGGTGGTCGGGATACGCGAGGACGACGCGCAACACGCGCTCCGTGAGGCGGGTCTGGTGCCGGTCAAGGACGGCACGGAGTTCAGCGACGAGGTCCCCGAGGGCATCGTGCTGTCGTCCACCCCCGGCGAGGGCGAGTCGGTGCCGCAGGGTTCGCGTGTCGGCTACGTGGTGAGCGGCGGGCAGGAGCTCGTCCGGGTCCCGCCGGTGATCGGGGACACCGAGGCAGACGCGCAGTTCCAGCTCGAGGAGCGCGAGTTCCGTGTCCTCGTCGTGCGCGAGTTCAGCGACGAGGTCGAGGAGGGTCGGGTCATCAGCCAGGAGCCACAGCCCGGCGAGGAGCTGCCGAAGGGCTCCGAGGTCACGATCGTGGTCAGCCGCGGTTCGCAGGCGCCGCCGTCTCCAACCGAACAGCCGTCTCCTCCCCAGCCCACCGACGAGCCGAGCCCCGAGCCGACCGCAACCGAGCCCGCCCCGACCCCCACCATCATCAGCTGACCGCTGCGGTCCCCGGAGCGGGACGTGGTCAGTGGGAGCCGAGGCGGGGGACGAGCCGACGGGTGTCGGGCGCCCCGGCGCGCATCACCTCACCGGCGACGCGCGCTCCCTTGACCAGCGACTCCAGCAGGGCGGCCTCGTCGGTGGCCGCAGGAGGCGGGGCGGGTTCCTGCGGTGCCTCGTCCGCGACGACGGTCGCGACCGTGGCGGCGGCCGGGGCGGCGGGGAGGGTGAGTCGCGTGGCGACCCGCTCCCTCACCCCGGGCAGCTGGGCGTAGAGGAAGTCGCCCGGGCACGGGCTGTCGGTGGCGGTGTCGCGGTGTCCGGAGATGGTGGGCAGCGCCACCTCCTCGCCAGCCGGGAAGCGCGTGGTCGCCCCGCCGGTCGAGACGTGCGGCGTGACCGCGCGTGGGTCGATGCCGTGCCAATCTGCCAACCACGTGAGCAGGTCCTCCAGCGCCTCGAGGGCGGCGGCCGGGACCTCGTTCTCCTCGAAGTTGCCGATCACGGCGACGCCCACGGAGCCCTGGTTGAACCCGGACGCGTGCGCCCCGACCACGGGCCGCAGGATCCCCCCGATGCGGCCCTGGTAGATGACCCCGTACTGGTCGATGAGGAAGTTGTAACCGATGTCGCTGAAGCCGCGGCTCTCGACGTGGCTGATGCACATCGCGCGCACGGCGTCGTCGGCTTCCTCGGGCAGGTAGTGGGGGAACACCGCGGTGTGGTGCACGTACAGACGGCGTGCGTCCGGGGCGTACTCGGGCGCCTTGGTCGGCACGCACTCGCCGGTGGGGTCCCAGGCCGAGCGCGGGATCATGCGTGGCCACAGGGTGCTGGCGTGCGCCGCGGCGGGATGGTCGGTCGAGGGGCGCCACCCGAGCCCGTCGCCGGTCTCGATGGCGGTGAGGTGCAGGGTCCCGCGCGCGTCGCTGCGGAGCTGGATCGCGTCGACGTGCCCGGTCCAGATCGGCTCCGAAACCCCGTCGACGGTGGTGGACGCCTCGGGCGAGCCGGGGTCCGGGGCGTGCTCCTCGTGGGCGTGCGCGTCGCGCCACGAGCTCCACGTGTCGCCGGTCCGCGTCCGCCACGCCACCTCGCGGTCCCCCTCGAGGCCCTCGACCGTGAACAGCACAGTGTCGGCGGCGTCGAGCTCGGGTGAGATGAACCCGCCGTCGGGCTCAGCGCTCCAGGAGTCGACGACGCGCACGGCGATGTCGGAGCTCGGCGGGGCGCCGCTCCCCGGCAGCGCTGGGAGGCCCAGCGTGAGGATGGTCATGGTGGTTACGGCCACCGCCCGTCGTACCCGCCCCCCGGCGGCGGCAGGTCGTCCGCTGCGCATGCGGCACCCGCCTGCTGTCGTTGCGTGCGTGTCGTCGGCGTGCGGCGTGACGCGCTGAAGCGCGCCGTCCGCACGCCTTCGGCGGATCCCCCTGTGGTCCCCGCCCCGACGCAGCCTGCTGGGTCTGACCCCGCCGGTCCCGGCCTCGTGGGCCGGGGCGCGCGAGTGAACCACAGCCAGGCGCGGAGCGCAGGGGTCATTCCGAGCTATCTCGCGACCACTCGGACCGCCCAGGCCGCCTATGGCTACCCGTGGCCGTCGAGCGGCGCGCTCGGCGTCACGGCCTGGCTAGCGTGGGGCCGTGACCGAGCGCGATCCGTTCCAGCACCTACTCGACGAGGCCAGGGCCGAGGAGGCGGTCGACGCCCGCATTCGCGAGCGCCTGCTGCGTCAGGTGGCCGAGGGATCCGCGCGCCTCCAGGGCGTGCTCACCGATCTCGTGGAGCAGCACCCGGTCGTGACGGTGCGCTGCGCCAGTGGCAACCAGCACCAGGGCCGACTGCTGGACGTGGCGTCGGACCACGTCGTCGTGCGCAACCGCGATGGACTCGACGTGCACATCGCCCTCGACGAGATCGTGCTCGTGCGCCCCGAACCCTCGCTGCGGTTCCCGGCCGCCACCGGTGACCGCACCGCCCCGACGGGCCGGACGCTGCACGAGGTCCTCACGTGGGTCGTCGGCGATCGCCCCCGCATCGCTGTGGTCGCACGCGGGGGCGGGGCGCCGATCGCGGCGGATCTGCGGGCGGTGGGTGAGGACGTCGCCACGCTGGTGCTCGACGGCAGCGGCGACACCGCCTACCTCGCCACCGCCGCCATCGCCGAGCTCACCATCCTCGACACCTGACCCGGCGATCGCAGCGGGGCGGCGTCAGAGGAGGTCGCGGAGATCGGCGTCGGGGTCGGCGAGCACGCGGGGGTCGGGGCGCGCCCCGCTCGCGATGAGCCGCTGCGCGACGCGGACGTCGCGGCCGCGGTCGAACGCGAACGCCGCCCGGAGCACGCCGTCACGGAGCCAGAACACGGTCAGGGCGAGCGAGTCCGTCTCCCCCCTCAGCGCCGCCTGCAGGTCGCCCCGAACGATGCGTTGATCGTGCGGGGCGTGGTCGCCGACGTACTGCAGGGAGTGGTCGTACTGGTCCGACCAGAACCAGTGGGGGTCGTCGAACACCACGTCCTCCCCGAGCAGGTTGCGGGCGGCAACGGCGCCCTGCTTGATGGCGTTGTCGAAGTGCTCGACTCGGAGGTGGCGCTCGAACAGCGGGTGGTAGTGGCGGGCGACGTCTCCGGCTGCGTAGATCCGCTCCACCGACGTGCGCGCGTGATCGTCGACGACGACGCCGTCGTGGACCTCGAGCCCTGACGCCTCCGCCACCTCGACGTTGGGCACCAGTCCCACCCCGACGACGACCGCGTCGGCCTCGATGCGCGCCCCGTCGGCCAGCTCGACCAGCACGCCCCGCTGCGTCTCCGTCACCGACGCGACCCCGACGCCGAGGCGTAGGTCCACGCCCTCGCGGCGGTGCGCCTGGGAGATCAGCGCTCCGATCTGCTCGTCGAGCACCCGCGCCAGCGGTTGCGGCAGCGCCTCGATCAGGGTCACCGCGGTCCCACGGCGACGGGCGGACGCGGCGACCTCGCTGCCGATGAAGCCCGCGCCGACGACCGCCAGCCGGCGGCCCTCACCGAGCTGCGACGCGATCGCCGCGGCGTCGGTGAGGTCGCGGAGGTAGAGGAGCCGTTCGCCCTCCCAGCCGGGGATGCGGCGCGGACGGCCTCCGGTGGCGAGGAGCACCCCGGAGGTGGTCAGCGACGTGCCGTCCTCGAGTTCGACGGTGCGTCTCGAGGGCACCACCCGCGCCACGCGCACGCCCCGCCGCACCTCGACCTCGGAGCGCTCGTACCAGTCGGCGGGCAGGATCGCCGTCGCTTCGGCGTCCTTGGTTCCCAGCAGCAACTCCTTGGACAGCGGCGGGCGCTGGTAGGGCAGGTGCGTCTCCTCGCCGAGCACGACGATGCCGCCGTCGTAGCCCTCGGCCCGCAACGTGTGCGCGGCGGACGCGGCGGCCTGACCGGCGCCGACGATCACGATCGGGTCGCTCACCCTCCACCTCCGCGGGGCGGGGCGCTACGTGCGGGGGGTCACGCGCAGCTCGACGCGACGGTGCGGTTCGTCCGGGCGCTCGCCCTCGGGCGGCTCGGGGAAGCGCGTGAACAGTCGCTTGCTGAGCCACCGCGCGGCCACCGTCTCGAGCGCGAGGGTCGCGTGTCGAGCCCGCGGCCCTTGCCGCGCGACCCAACCGTAGGGCTCGCGGGGCGGCTGCTCCAGCAGCTCGCGGTAGCCGTCGTCGAGGCGGTCGGTGAGATCGCCGAGCTCCTCCTCGAGCTCCGCCATCGCCAGCCGGTAGCGCAGCCAGCGGTGCAGCCGCCACCCCTCGGAGTCGTCGCCGTCGAAGCGGTCGAGCAGCGCCTGCGCGGCGGCCTCGCCGCGCTCGGCCAGCGCGTCGATCGTCGCCCCGTCCATCGCCAGGTTGAGTCCGCCCTCCCCGTCGCGCAGCAGCACGTGCACGACGCGGTCCCAGTACCCGTCGGCCTGGAGCTGGACGTTGTCGTGCCAGTCGGTGGCGGCGGCGAGGAAGCCACCGAGCACGCCGCCGACCGTCAGCGGCTTGGACACGCCGACACGGCGCAGCCACAGCGGCTCGCGTGGTCGCTCCGTCCTGAGCACCACCAGCTCGTCAGCGGTCGCGGCCACCGGGTCGCAGCCGATGCCGGTGTACTCGGCGGCGTCGCGGAGGTCGACCGCGAAGGTGGGCCAGCGCGGGATGAGCGCGTCGAAGAAGTGCACCGGCAGGTTCGAGGCCGCCCCGCCGTCCCCCCAGTACGCGCGCGACCAGATGCCGGCGGGCGCCTCGACCCGCAGCGGCACGGGAGCGAACAGCACCGGGAAGCCCATGCTGATCCGGACCGCGACGACCACCGGCAGCTCGAGGTCGTCGTCGAGCCGGAGCAACGTCGACGCAGAGCCCTGTGCAACCGCTGGCGTCGAAGCGGACCCCTCCACCGACGTCGCCCCGGGCGTGCTCACCGGCGAGGAAGCGGCGCGCAGAGCAGCGACGACGCGAGGCGGGAACAGCGGGGCGAGGTCGGCCTCCGACCACACGAACGCGCGGTCGCCACGGAACGGCAGCCGGTGCGCGGTCGTCGTGGTGAGGTCGGTGCCCATGACCTCGAGGTTGACCGGGACGGCATCGGCACCGTCGGCGCGGCTGCGCGCCGACCGCCCCGCCAGGTCGGAGAACGTCAGCGGCGGGCCGTCGTGCTGGGGCCCGAACGCGACGTCGTCGAGCAGCTCGGTCAGCCACTCGGTCACCGCTGGATCCTCGCCGTGCCCGCCCATCCCGGTCACCACGCCCGCCCCGTTGGCGGTGAGGGCCCGATCGGCCCGTCGGACGGCGACGACCGCGGTCACCCCGCCGGCCACCACGAGCCCGATCGTCGCGATCAGCAGCGGCGCGGCCCCGAGCACGTCGGACCAGGCAGCGAGCTGGAGGAAGCCGAGCGTCAGGGTGCCGAGTAGGAGCGCGGTGCGGGTCGAACCGCGCACGAGGGAGGCCAGCATCAGGCCGGGCTCGGTCCCGGTCCGCCCCGAACGCCCCGCGGCGACGCCCCAGGCGAGCAGCGCCACGGCGACGAGCACGAACCCGACATCGACGGCACGGCCATCGTCCACGACGAGACCGGTGGCGAGGTGGAGCGGGAGCGCGATCAGGAGTCGTTGCGTCGCCCCGACGACCCCGGTCGGCAGCGACGCCAGCAGGACGAGGAACGTCGTGGCCGACAGCAAGAGGCCCGCGTCTAGCGCGGGGCCGGGCAGCGACAGCAGCGCCCCGAGCACCAGCCCGGCCGCCAGCCCGGCCAGTGCCACGAGGAGGTGGAAGCGCACGAGCACGCGGATCGCCGCATCGAGCCGGTCGAGCATCCCCTGCCCGCTGCGCGACACGGCGAGGAACAGCTCCAGCAGCGGCCGCGTCCACCGGGACGGCCGGAACAGCGAGAGCAGCAGGCCCGATCCGAGCTCGTCGGGGAGGCGGTCGAGCGCGTCGAGCGCCTCGGGGCGGCCGCGCTGGCGGGCGTACTCGGCGGCGGCGGTCGCCGCTGCCGCGATCGCCCCCGCCGACGTGCCGCCGATGTTGCGGAACCGGTAGCGGGTCGCGAGCCGTGTGGCGAGCCGCGGGTAGATCACTCCGGAGGTGATGCCACCCTTCATGATGAGGTCGCAGTTCCGGGCCGCGGCGGCCCACGTCTCGATGTCCGGGGCGTCGTCGCGGCGGCGTGGCGCAGCGGGCACCTCCACCGAAGCGTCGGCGGCCACGTCGGCGGAAGCGTCGCCGGGCACCTCCGCGGACGACGCACGCGCGCGGCGCCACGCGACGAGCCCGAAGGCGGCGTAGATCAGCGCGGACACGATCAGGGCGAACTTCAGGGTCGCTGCGGTCGTGGCCAGCGCGGGGAGCTCGGAGGGGGGCGGGGCGCCGGCGGGCAGCTCGACGAGGTCGATGAAGCGCAGGAGCGCGACGTTCTCCACCGCGTCGAGCCCGGCCGCGACGATCGCCCCGACGGCCGCGACGCGCCCGAGGCTGTCGGCACCGGGGGAGAGGTGGCGACGCGCCTTGACGACCCCCCAGGCGATCGACAGCCCGTAGAGCGCCATGAGGGCGAAGTCCCACTGGTGCGACGCGATCGCTCCGTCGAGTTCGCCGGCGGCGCTCCACGCGAGGACGCGTGCCGCGGCCCGCTCGGAGGTGCGGTCGAGCTGGAACGCCACGATGTCGGTCGGACCTACGGTCGCAACGATCGCCCAGGCCACCAGCGTGAGCGCGACCAGCACCAGGAACGCGATGTGACGCTGCCGTCGTGACACGGCCACCCCCTCATCCCCACGGGTGGAGCGAGCCTACGCTCACCCCACCCCCGCTCCGTGGAGGGTTGGCCTCACATGTGAGGCACATCCTCCACGCAGCGGGGACAGGGGACGGGGACGGTCAGGTGCGGACGGGGTCGCCGACGTGGATGGTGCCGCCCCGCACGATCTGGGCGTTCAGCCCGCCGCGGTGGATCAGCGCCTCGCGCACGCCCTCGTGGGTGAGGCCCTCGAGGTAGCGGCACGGCTCGCACAGCTTGACGCCGCGCAGGACGACGTCGCCGACCTGGAACTCGCGATCGACGAGGTGGTTGAGCGCGACCCCGCGCGTGACGATGTTGCGGCGCGTCTCGCCGGCCTCGATCGGCACGTCGTGGTCGCGCCGGGCAGCCTCGACCGCCTCGATCTCGATGAGCGTGACCTCGCGGCCGGGCTTGGGCCTGGTCGAGAACGTGCCGTCGCCGCTCGCGTAGCGGTCGCCCTCGAGACCCACGCCCGCGACCGCGTCGACCTCTTCACGCGACACGGTCAGCGCTCCCTCGGCCGGGGCGGTGTAGATGGCGACGACCTCGCTCACGTCCGACCTCCGATCCGCGCTCCGATCCGCGGGGCGCACCCGCCAACGCTACCCCTCGCGCGATCGTGGTAGGCGGTCCTGTACTCCAGGGGTCAGCTTCCGCCTACACGGATGTGAGGGCCTGGTCGATCGGGGTCCCGCCACCGACGATCTCGAACACCTTGCCTTCGGTGGCCGGCTGGTCGAGGCACGCCGCGAGGATCGCGGCGAGGTCGGGGCGCGGCAGCGGGTCGCCCCGCTCGAGCTCGGTCCCGACGGTGACCAGGCCGGTGCCCTCGTCGAAGCTGAGCCGGCCGGGGCGCGCGATGGTCCAGACGAGTTCGGTGCGCTCCAGGTACGCGTCGGCCTCGGCCTTGGCGGTGTAGTAGTGACGCATCGACTCGTTCCCGCCGTGGGGGTCGCGGGTGCTCATCGAGCTCAGCATCACGAACCGGTCGGGCCCGTGCTCCTCGCAGGCGTCGATGAGACGGACCGCCCCCATGAGGTCGACGCTGATGGTCCGGTCGACGCCGGTCTTCGAGCCCGACCCGGCCGCGAAGATCACCGCGTCCACCTCGCGGACCGCCCCGGCGAGGTCCCAGTCCTCGAGGTCGGCGTGGACCACGACCACCGCACCCGCCTCGACGACCGCGTCCGCTTGGGCGGGGTCGCGGACCATGGCGAACGGGGCGTGTCCGGCGTCGGCCAATCGGCCGAGCAGCAGCCGGCCGGTGTGACCGTGGGCTCCAGCGACGAGGACCTTCACGTGTGTCTCCTCTCCGGTTCGGTTCGGCCGCGGAGCGCAGCGGCGTTCATATCAGGCGGCGCTTGCTGGCCCAGCGCGACAGCTCGTGACGGTTGGACAGCTGCAGCTTGCGCAGCACCGAGGACACGTGGGTCTCGACCGTCCGCGTCGAGATGTGCAGCCGCGCCCCGACCTCCTTGTAGGTGTAGCCCCGCGCGATGTGCTGCAGTACCTCACGTTCGCGGGGGGTGAGCTGGTCGAGTTCGGGGTCCGGGGCGGCGTCGCCCGCGAACGCGTCGAGCACGAACCCGGCCAGGCGGGGCGAGAACACGGCGTCGCCGGCGCGGACGCGCGCGATGGCGGCGACCAGCTCGTCCGGCGCGATCGACTTGGTCACGTAGCCCCGCGCCCCGGCGCGCACGACCGCGATGACGTCCTCGGGCGCGTCGGACACCGACAGCGCCAGGAAGCGCACGTCCGGGTGCTCGGGCACGACCTGCTGGAGGATCGCCACGCCGCCGCCGTCGGGCAGGTGCACGTCGAGCAGGACCACGTCGGGGCGGACCGCGCGGATCCCGGCGACCGCGTCGGCGACGGTGGTCGCCTCGCCCACGATCTCGACCGCCGCGTCGAGCTCGCTGCGCACGCCCGAGAGGAACAGCCGGTGATCGTCGACGAGGTACACGCGCGGACGGGTGTCGTCGCCCCGGACGTTGGCGGGCGCCTCACCCCGGTCGGCGGTCACCGGTGCACCTCCGCCCCGCGGACCGGCAGTCGCAGCTCGACCTCGGTGCCCTCGGCCGGCGCGGAGGTGATCGTGACCGCCCCGCCGGCACGCTCGACCCGGCCGCGCACCGAGTCGGCGAGCCCGCGCCGATCGGTCGGGACCGCGGCGGGATCGAACCCGCGTCCGCGGTCGCGCACGAACACCTCGAGCTCGTCGCCGTCACGCTCGATGTAGACCTGCACGAGCGGGGCGCCCGAGTGCACGGCGGCGTTGAGGACCGCCTCGCGGCACGCGAGCAGCGCGACGCGCTCGGTCTCGCCGAGCGGGGCGTCGCCGACGACGACCGCCTCGACGGTGACGTTGTGGTCGGCCTCGATCTCGTCGGCGAGCGCGTCGAGCGCGAGCTGCAGCGTGGTGCCCTCCGCTCCGTCGGGGCTGCGACCGTAGAGCCACTGGCGCAGCTCCCGCTCCTGGCGCCGGGCGAGCTGGCGCACCCGCTGCGGGTCGTCGGCGCGCTGGAGCAGCGCGAGGGTCTGCAGCACCGAGTCGTGCAGGTGCGCCGCGACCTCGGCGCGCTCCTCGGAGCGGATGCGCTCGCGGCGCTCGGCACCGACCTGGTTCACGAGGCGGGCGATGTAGGGCCCGAGGAGCAGGACCGCTCCGGTGGCCGCCACGGCCACGGCGATGAACGCGTTGCCGATGTCGCGCAGGCCGTAGTTGGTGGTCAGGAACGTGATCGCCCCGACGACGACGAGCGCTGCCCCGACCACCAGCCGCGGCACCGAGATGCGCTCGCCGAGGACGGTGCGGACCGGAGCCTGCGGCACGCGCCGGGCGTAGCGGGTCCAGCGGTCGCGCTCCTCCTCCCCGCCCCGCGCCCACACGACCGCCGAGCCCAGCGCGGCCAGAGCGAGCGGCCACACCAGCGCGTCGCCGAACCACAACCCGATCTCGCGGCACAGCAGCAGCGCCCCGACGACGAGGGTCAGCAGCGCCAGCGCCTGTTGCAGCGACGGGGCGATGATGCGGCGGGGCTGGCTGGGGGGCAGCTCGTCGACCTCGCGGCTGAAGGCCCACAGCAGCAGGTAGAGCCCCAAGCCGACCGCGCCTGCGGCGGCGAGCACCACGAACGCGATCCGCACCAGCATCGGGTCGATGCCGAGCCGCTCGCCCACGCCGCCGGCGATCCCGGCGAGCACGCGGTCGTCGGGACTGCGCACGAGCAGCGGCAGCCCCGACCCGCCCCGGTGCGGGGCGGGGTCGGTGGCCCGGTAGGTGGCTCGGTCGGGGCTCGTCAGGTCATCGCCTCGCGGGTCGCGGGGTCGGTGTGTAGCTCGCCTCGGTCATGACCGAGCGGAGCTACACACGGACCGGCTCCGTGGTCCGATGGTGGCACAGACCGGGTCCGGACCACCACCGGGAGGACCCCGACCCGCCCCCGAGCCCGCCCCTCCGGGACATCTCCGGGGCGATCCCGGATGCGGGGACAGGTGGCGGGCAGCACGATGGTCGTGATCCCGAGAGGAGCGACGGACGTGGTGGACGTGGAGACCGAAGAGCGGACCGTGCCGCCGCCCCCGCGGAGGCCGGGCGGTCAGCGCCTGGTCCGCCGGACCTCGCAGGGCGTTATCGCCGGTGTGGCCGCCGGTGTGGCCGAGCGCGTGGCCGTGGATGTGCTGTGGGTCCGGCTGGCCTTCGTCGTGTCCATCTTCTTCGGTGGGTTCGGGTTGTTCGCCTACGCCGCGCTGTGGCTGCTCGCTCCCGACGAGACGACCGGCAGGTCGGTGTTCGACGACCTGTTCACCGACCGCGACCGGGTGACCACCTGGATCGGCGTCGGTGTCATCGCCATCGCGCTCGTGATGCTCGCCAATCGGGTGCTCGGGGCGCTGTTCGGGCCGGTGTGGTTCGCAGATGCCGCCCTCGACCGCTTCGGCTTCCCGATCGCCCTGATCGCCATCGGCGCGGCGGTGCTGTGGTTCGGTCAGCGCAACCGCGGCGAGGCTGCCCCCGACCAGCAGGCGCGCTCGCGGGCAGATGCCGCGGCGACCGACGAACTCCCGCACGTCGCGGCCTCGGAGCAGCCGACCGGCACCGCCGACCCCGTGCCCGGGACGACCGCGCCCACCGGGTCAACCGCGCCCACCGAGCCAGCCTCGCCCACCGAGCCAACCGTGCCCACCGAGCCAGGCCCGAGCTCCGTAGCCGTGCCGGCGCCGGCTGCGACACCGCCCGGCTCGACGGTAACCTCGCGCCCCGTCCTCCGACGGCCCCGTCCGCGTCGCCAGCGGTCGATCCTCGGCCGCGTCACGGTCGCGATCACCTTCCTGGTGGTCGGGACGACGGCGCTGCTCGACCAGCTCGAGGTCATCGAGTTCCACGCGGCGCACTACCTCGCGCTGGCGCTGCTCGTCGTGGGCAGCGGGCTGGTGGTGGGGGCGTGGCGTGGTCGTGCCCGCGGGCTGATCCTCCTCGGGGCGCTGCTCGTCCCCCCTCTCATCGTCGCGAGCGCGGTCCAGGGGCTCCCGGTGGATGTCGCCGACGGGATGGGACAGCGCTTCGTCGTCGTGGCGTCGGCGGACGACCTCGTCTCCCGTTACAAGCTGTTCGCGGGCGAGCTGACCCTGGATCTGTCGCAGGTGGCGCTCACCGAGGGCCAGCACGAGCTCGACGCGGCGGTGGGGTTCGGCCAGCTCCACGTCATCGTCCCGCCGGACGTCGCCGTCGAGGCGATCAGCGAGGTGCGGGGCGGCGAGCTCAACGTGCTCGGCCGCTCGCGTGCGGGGTGGCGGACCCAGCTCCGGGTCTCCGATGCGGGGACCTCGGGGGTGCTGGTGATGAACCTCGAGGTCGGCTTCGGCCGCGTCCACGTGATCCGCGCTGCACCGGAGGTCTGAGCATGCGCCGCCACTCCATGGACCGACTCTCGCTCGTGTTCGGCGTCGTGTACGTCGGCATCGCCGTCGCCGCCCTGGCCGGCCTGGACCTGCTCGAGGCCCGCTGGGGCTGGGCCTGGCCGGTGATGCTGCTCGCCATCGGCGTCGCGCTCCTGCCCGGTCGCCGCGAGGTCCGTCCCGACGCGCGCCCCGACGCGTTCGACGACGACCAGCCAGACGACCGCAGCGCCGACGCCTGATCCGCGACCTCCGGACAGAACCGTTAGGGTCGCCCTGCGTCCCGAGCGGCCGAGACCGCGCTCTCGGCCGCGTGGACGCGGCGACGCTGTATCGACGGCGCGGATGCGCCGTCGCCAAAGGAGGAGGAGGAACACCGATGGCTGTGCAGTCCGTGATGACCGATCTCGGCAGCAGCGCCCCGGACTTCTCGCTGACCGAGGTGGAGTCCGGCGAGAAGGTGGCACTGGGCGACCTCGGCGACGCGCCAGCGCTCGTGGTGGCGTTCATCTGCCGCCACTGCCCCTACGTCAAGCACGTCCAGCACGAGTTCGCGTCGCTGGCGAGCGAGTACCAGCAGCGCGGCGTCGCGTTCGTGGCGATCTCGTCCAACGATCCCGCCCAGTACCCCGACGACGCCCCGGAGTCGCTCGCGGAGCAGAAGCGCGAGGTCGGCTTCGACTTCCCGTACCTGTTCGACGAGACCCAGGACGTCGCCAAGGCGTACAAGGCCGCGTGCACGCCCGACTTCTTCGTCTACGACGCCGACCGCACGCTGGCCTACCGCGGCCGCATGGACGAGACCCGCCCCGACCAGGGCACGCCGACCGGTGCCGACCTGCGCGCCGCGCTTGACGCGCTGCTGGCAGGTGAGCGGCCGGGGCGCGACCAGTGGCCGTCGATGGGCTGCTCGATCAAGTTCCGCGGCTGAGCCCGCGCCGAGCCCCCACTCCGTGGAGACCTGGCCTCACAGGTGAGGCACATCCTCCACGCAGCGAGGGGCCGCACCCCACTCCGTGGAGACCTGGCCTCATAGGTGAGGCACATCCTCCACGCAGCGAGGGTCCGCACGTGAGGAGGGCGGCGTAGGCTGCGGAACTTGATGGAGCCCATCGAAGAGGACCGGTTCGTGGAGCTGGTCGAGGCCGCGCTCGACGAGATCCCCGAGCAGCTGTACGCCCAGCTCGACAACGTCGCCATCGTCGTGGAGGACCGCCACCCCGAGGAGCCGACGCTGCTCGGGATCTACGAGGGCATCCCGCTGGTCGAACGCGACGACGGCTACTTCGGGGCGCTGCCCGACCGCATCGCGATCTACCGCCTCGCGCTGTGCGACATGTGCGAGGACGAAGCGGACCTGATCGACGAGATCGCGGTCACGGTCGTGCACGAGCTCGCCCACCACATGGGCATCGACGACGACCACCTCCACGAGCTCGGCTGGGGCTGACCGCACCACGATCTGCTCGGGAGCCGGGGCGATCTGCACCCCCCGCCAGGCGGACTACGCGGGCGTCGGCACGGCCACCACGGGGCACGGCGCGTGGGTCACGCACTGGTGGCTGACGGAACCGAGCAGCAGGCCGCGGAACCCTCCGTGGCCGCGCGTGCCCACCACCAGCAGGTCGGCGTTGGCGGCACGGGTCAGCAGCACGTTCGCCGCAGCACCCTCGGCGACGTGCCGATCGATCTCGATCCCGGCGTCGTCGGGGACGGCCGCCTCGATCGCCTCATCGAGGACCTTCGCAGCGGACGCCTCCACCTCATCGACAGGGGGGACAGGGACGACCACGGCATCGATGCTGTACCCGAGGTGGCTCGCGTACGAGAACACGTGGACCGCCTCGACGCGGGCACCGTGCACCTGCGCCTCCTCGACGGCCCACCTCAGCGCCTCCCGGGAGCCCTCCGATCCGTCCACTCCCACGACGATGCGCACGACCGCCTCCTCCGTCGCCGTTACCGACACTACGACGGGGGCGGGGCAGCCGCCAGGGTCGGGGGGTCCCCGACACGCCGGGATGACCGGCAGGGCGTACGGTGAGCCTCCTGCAGTCGGGAGGTCACGCGTTGGAGTCCCACGACGAGCATGTGGCCGCGGCCCGCCTCCGGCGGGTGCTCGGTCGCCACCCGCGTCGGGTGATCGCGTGCAGCGGTGGGGTCGACAGCCTCCTGCTCGCCGCCGTCGCCTCGGAGGCGTCGCCGCCGGTCACGATCGTCGCTCACGCCGTGACCCCCGCGGTCCCGGCGGCGGCGACCGCTCGCGTGGTCGAGGCGGCGGGGCGCTACGGCTGGAGCCTCGAGCTGGTCCGGTCGCGCGAGTTCGACGACGAGCGCTACCTGCGCAACCCGCGCGACCGCTGCTACTTCTGCAAGACCAACCTCTACGACGAGCTCGACCGGCTCGTCTCCCAGCTCGACGCGCCCCGAGGTTGGCACGTGCTGAGCGGGGCGAACGTCGATGACCTCGGCGAGTACCGCCCCGGGCTGCGTGCCGCCTCGGAGCGCGGTGTGCGACACCCCTACATCGAGGCGGGGCTGACCAAGCGCGACATCCGCGCGGTCGCGCGCGCGGCCGGGTTGCCGTGGGCCGAGCTGCCCGCGTCCCCCTGCCTCGCCAGCCGGCTGTACACCGGCACGCGGGTGACCGCGGCGCGGCTGCGCGCGGTCGAGGTCGGCGAGGAGCTGCTGCGGCGTCTGACCGGGGTCGAGGTCGTGCGCTGTCGCGTGCGGGAGGACGAGATCGTCATCGAGGTGCCGTCGGCCGCGCGCGCGCTCGTCACCGACGACGTGGTCGCACGGGTCGCCGCGACGATGCGCGCGGTCGCGCCGGAACTCGTCGGGGCGCGTCTCGACGACGAGCCCTACCGGCCGGGGCGCGCCTTCCTCCCAGGCGGCTGACTTTCCGCGGCCGCCCCGCGCCCCGCTGCGTCTCGGCGCGTGCGCCCGCGCCCCGCGTCGTCAGGCGCCCCGCATCCTGCGGACGAGGTCGGCGAGTCGGTCATGCATCTCGTCGGCGGGGCGGCGGGCGCGGTCGCCGTGACCGGCCAGGACGTACTCGAAGCGGTGCTCGTCGGCGAGGCGCTCGAGCGAGTCGGCCTGTACCTCGTGGCTGTACCAGGTCGCCGAGCGGTGGTACTGCAGCGTCTGGCTGCTGCGACCCCAGTACAGCGAGTCGCCGGTGAACAGGTGGGTGTCCTCCAGCAGGAACATCACCGACCCGCGCGTGTGGCCGGGCACGGGGATGGCAACGAGGTCGGGGCGGATCTCGGTCGGGTCCGCGCCCCGCAGGAGATCGGTCGCGAACGGGGCGGCGCTCGCGTCGTGCTCGTGGATCCACACCCGCGCCCCGAACGTCTCGGCGTAGCGGTCGGCGTCGGCGACGTCGTCGCGGTGGGTGAGCAGCACGTGCGCGATGCCGCCCGCCTCCTCGAACGGCTCGGCCAACTTGCGCGTCCAGCGCGGGGCGTCGATCAGCACGTTGCCCTCGGGGCGGACGACGAAGAACGCGTTGGCGCCGAACGAGTCGGGGCTGTTGAAGCCGCAGTAGTGCACGCCGTCCTCGAGGTGGTGCGGGTAGATCCCGCGGGGCTCGGGGCGGGGTGGGGCGGTGCCGATCGAGCGCGTCGGGCAGGCCAACGCCCCCAGCCACATCCGGTCCTCCTCCTCCGGAGTGGTCGGCTGGCGGGTGACGACCGATGTCCGGTCGACGCGCGCGATCAGATCGGGGGCGAGCTGGCGGCAGGCGTCACAGTCGATGCAGCGCGTGTCCACGAACCACGCCCCGTCCACGTTCGCCGGGTGCCGCTCCTCGATCCTCGCCACCGCCCGCCACTCCTCACCGTCGCCGCGTCTCGGCGTCGAAGGTACGCGACCTCCCGAGCGCGAGGCGATGGCGAGTGGGAGCAGAAGGCCGCGCTGAGCGCGGTGAACTGCTCCCACTGGGGAGGGAACGCGCCCCGCCGCGGCGAAGACCTCGCGGACACCGACGACCACCCGAGGGGATCGACGTGCGCAAGGCGTTGCTGCTGACGGTGCTGGCGCTCGGGGCGGGGGCCCTGGTCGGGGCGACGCTCCCGGCCGAGCTCCCAGCCGAGCTCCCAGCCGAGCTGACGGCGGAGCAGACGACACAGCAGACGCCGCCGCCGGCGGGGTCGGCCTACAAGGAGCTGTACTTCGACATGGCCGACGGCACGACGCTGCACGCCGACGTGCTGCGCGACGCCGACGTGGCCTGGAGCGAGGCGCAGCCGGTCATCCTGACCGTCAGTCCCTACCTCAACCACAACGGCTCGACGTCGGACATCGCCCCGCTCGGTGGCGACGGGCCCAACCCGCGCTTCAACGACTTCCTCGAGCTGACCGACGCGCTCGAGCAGGGCTACACCTACGTGCTCGTCGACCTGCCCGGCTTCGGCGGCTCGGGCGGCTGCAACGACTGGGGCGGGCTGCGCGAGCAGGGGGCGGTCCACGCCGCCGTCGAGTGGAGCGCCAAGGTCGACCTCGACAGCGGGGCGGTCGGGCCGACCGTGCGCCAGCCCGTGGGGATGATCGGCAAGAGCTACGACGGCTGGACCGGCCTGATGGCGATGGCGCAGGACCAGACCGCCGGAGGGGTCGAGGGCCTCGCCGCGGTCGTATCGCTGGAGCCGGTCTACTCCGGCTACCGCTACCTGTACAACAACGGCGTGGCCCTGCCCAACGCGGGCGCGTTCGGCACGCTCAACAACTTCCAGCGCTACGACGCCAAGCCCGGCGCGCTCAACGACGACCCCGAGTACCACCTCAACAGCCTGCTCGGCGGCACCCCCTTCACCTGCTACGCCGAGAACCTCCAGGGAGCCGAGAACGACCGGGCCGACGCCCCGTACTGGGTCGAGCGTGACCTCGTGCCACTGGTGCGCGGCTCCGACGTGCCGCTGTTCCTCACCCAGGGCTGGCTCGAGACCAACACGAAGGTGGACGCGGCGCTCGACTTCTGGAACGCGCTCGACCACAGCCACGGCCACAACCGCGCCTGGTTCGGCCAGTTCAACCACTACCGCGGCTGGGAGCAGAACAGCCAGGGCCGCTACCAGACGGGGCGCAACGACTTCGCCACCCAGATGATGCACTTCTTCGACGAGCACCTGAAGGGCATCCCTTCGCCGGTCGACTACCCGGCCTTCGAGGTGCAGAACAACCTCGGCGAGTACCGCGGCGAGGCGTCCTACCCGCCCGCGGACATGCAGGTCTTCACCACCAGCCTCGGTGAGATGACCTTCGCCGACACCAGGAACAACGGTGACGGCGGCGGGGCGGGCAACGGCACGTGGGCGGTGAGCCAGGTGCTGCCCCACGACGTGTGGCTGGCGGGCGATCCGCGGTTCGAGGTGACCCTCACCACGACCGTGGACGACCTCGACTACGCCGTCAACATCTACGACGTCGACGAGGCGTCGGGGCGCGCGACGCTGGTCAACCGCGGCACCTACCTCGTCCGCACCGCCGGAGAGCAGACCATCGACCTCCAGCTGTACGGCCAGGACTGGGTGTTCGAGGAGGGCCACCGCATCGGGGTGCTGCTGTCGGGGGGCAACGAGGACTGGTGGAACCACGACGACACCAGCACCCAGGTGGCCGCCGTCGGCGCGAGCGTGTCGCTGCCGTTGCTGACCCAGGCCCGCACCGAGACCATCCCCAGCGAGGGCACGACGCCGACGCTCGAGAGCTACCGCTCCAGCGGCACGATCTCGTCGGTGCTGGTCGACCTCGACCGTGCCGTGACCTTCGAGCTCCCGGGCCCGCTGAGCTGACGCGCCGGGATGTCCGGCGCCAGGTCCGTCCGAGAGGAACGGGCGAACCGGGCAGGGAGGTGGCGGGGCGGTGTCGAAGCCCCGCCTGAGGGAGTGCCGCGCCCCGCGGTGCCGTGGAGGGAGCGAGCCGTGCGCCAGCCCGTCGCGATCGCGGTCCTGCTGCTCGCCGCAGTGGCCGGCCTCGCCTTCGACAGCTCCGCCTACCTGCCCTCGCAGACGACCTACTACCTGCGGGGCGACGGCGACGGCTGCCCTCCCGACCGCTGGCTCGGGACGACCGCGGGATCGGGGGAGCCAGCCTGCGGTTACGTCGGGGGCGCGCCCGCTGGCGAGCTGCACCACGCCGGTGTCGTCGCCGACACGGTCAACCACTTCTCCACTCGCGCCGCCCCGAACGCGCGCCTCGACGCGAGCCGCGACGTCACCGGGAGGAACCGCATCGCGGCCACGGCGACCACCAACCGCAACGCGGTCGGCCAGGTACGCGTCGACGTCACCGTGTACGCGAGCTTCCAGGGGGGCGGCTCGGCCGTGCTCGGGACCCACAGCCGCACCATCGACTGGATCCCGGGTCAGACCGCCGGCGAGGTCGACTTCCCGTTCACGGTGGACGTGCCCGGCGAGCACGACGGCAAGGTCATCACCCAGCTCAACATCGACGTCGACATCCGCGGCTGGCACGTGCTCACCGGCTACCACCGCCTCGACGGGCAGTCCCGCTTCACCCTGCCCACCTGGGTCCCCAAGCCCAGCTGACAGGGGCGGTCAGGGGGTGATGACGCCTTCGGCCTGTAGCTGCGCGAAGACCGCCGACGCCGCGTTGTTGAGACGCACGACCGACGCCGCTCCGGCGAAGCCGAGCGAACCGCGGATCTGCACGTGGGTGACGTTGGCGGGATCGAGCTGCGAGGCGATCGAGGCGAGCACGATGAGCTTGTGGGCGGGGATCGACGTCGCGACGTGGTTCTGCAGCACCGCGAGCCCGTCGGCCAGTCCCATGGGGCCTTCGCCGGCGACGTACTGCTCGTGCACCGCCCGGAGGACGTTCGCCTGCGCGGTGGACCGGCCGAAGTCACCGTCGGAACGAGACTTGCGATCGCGCGCGTAGCCCAGTGCCGACCAGCCGGTGAGCGTCTGAACCCCGGGCTGCAGATCGGTGGACGCGCTGCTGTTGAGCAACCGCTGCTCGACATCGATGCGCACGCCGCCGACGGCGTCGATCGCGCCCACGACACCGCTGAAGCTGCTCACCGCCCAGTCGTCGATGTCCACGCCGGTGACGCCCTCGACCACGCCCACCATCCGCTCCGGCCCGCCCATCAGGCCCTCGTTGATGCGTGCGCTGCCGGTCCACACGTCCCGAGGGAAGCTGACGATCGAGGCGTGCTGACGGTCGGCCGACACCGAGATGAGGTGGATCGCGTCGGCGCGCCCCGCCAACGCGTTGGTCCCACGCGAGCCGCTCCCCGCGCCGTGCAACGGATCCGCATCGGAGCCCAGCACGAGCAGGTGGTAGACGTCGTCGTCGAGGATGGCTGACACGCGAGGGCCGGCCGCCCACAGCGCGGTGGCGCCGGTCGTGAGGACCGCGAGCGTGAGCAGTCCGACCCCGAGGTAGCGACGCAACGTGTCCCCGAGCACCGCGCGGAGCGTGCTGGTCGCTGAGGTGGACCGCATCAGCTCGCCTCCTCGGTCTCGGCGCCGGTGGGCTCCCCGGTCGCTCCCGCCCCGCCCTGGCCGGCCGTCGGGCTGGGGGCCGGTGCAGGTGCGGGCGGCGCCTCGGTCACCTCGGCGACGGCGAGGAACGGCTCGCCGTCGGGGGAGACCGTGAACGAAAACTCGATCACGATGGTCTCGTCGTCCGCGGTCAGCGCGTCCAGCGTCACCGTGACCAGGATCCCGCCCGGCGAGGCGTCGGCGACGGTGGTCACGCTGACGTCCATCACGGGATCGGCGGGGCGGTCGAGGACGTCGAGCAGCCCCACCGCGGGTCCGGTCAGCGCCGGGTCCCCCGGCAGCGTGGCGGTGCCGCGGCCCTCGATGGCCGCGATGGCCGCGGCCTCGACGGCTTCGGCGACCGCAGCAGCCGCCGTCTCCGCCAGCGTCGGGTCGAGGTCAGCCGGTGGCACCCCGATGACGGCACTGGGGTCGGCGACGCGCAGGACGGGCTCGGCGACCTGGGTCACGAGGGTGGGGCGCGGGCTCGGGCTGGGGCTCGACGGGGCGGCCTGCGGCTCCTCGCCCGACGAGCAGGCCGCCAGCCCCAGCGCGACGACAGCCGCGACGGCGAGGGTGCGACGCACAGCGATCCGATCTCCGGGCCACCCGGTGTGCAGCGTTCAGTTCTTGAGTCGGTCGATCGGCGCGAAGGGTAAGGCCCCGCAGAGGTCGGTCTCGCGCCACACCTCGGACCGGACAGCCTCGTCCGACCGGCCAGGGGCGCCGGCAACGGACGCGCACGCACGTGGGTGCCGGCGCTTCACGCACCGTGAACGGACTAGTCGGACGAGGTCGGTCAGAACCCCACAGATGGGTCATGTCGCCGCCGTGTCGGCTCGCCGACACTGGTTGCTGTACGAGCGCGACCGCCGACGTGGGGCCGCCGGTCGCGAAGGGGTCGGGTCGGCCGCCGCCCGGGGGGGCGGCGGCGCCCGAACCGACGCCACGAGGGGAGCTGCTTGCGGGCGGCTCCCCTCGCGGCGTCGGACGTGGGACGCGCTCGTGTCCGGGTGAGCGCCCCGCCCGGGGCGTGCCCCGCGGAGCTCAGGCCGTCAGGACCAGGCGGTAGTTGAAGTAACCCATCGCCCGGGCCTCCTCCCACGTCACCTTGCGGTTGGCACGGGCCGCCCTCGCCGGGTCGTCGATCACGAGGTGGTCGTCGTGGATCGCCTGCAGGCGCACGTAGTGGCCCGCGATCGAGACCTCGACCTGCGCCCCGCCCTCGAGCTCGGGGGCGATCTGGGTCAGCACCGCCTGCTTGTACGCGGCGAGGTCCGGGGCGCCCTTGGCTCCGTCGGTGAACGCGGCCGCGAGCTTCTTGCGCATGGCGGCGTACTCGGCCTCGAGCTTGTCGCGGCGCCGTCCCGTCGCCGCCCCCATCTGGTTGCGGGTATCGGTCATCTTCTCGACCGCGGTGCGGTACTTCTTGGCCCAGCCCTTGAACGCCATCGCTTCCTTGCCCTGCTCCTTGCGGGCCTTGGACGGGTCGAGGGTGAACGGCTTGGTCGCGGTCGAGACGCCGAAACGCTTGGCGAGCTTCTCGAGGTAGAAGATGCCCAGGATCTCGCTCCACGCCGTCCGGGTCGCCGCGAGGATCTGCTCCTGGCTCGCCGCCGCCGACTTCAGCTGCTCGGCGATCGCGGCGAGCTGGAGGAAGTCGGGCATCCGCAGCCCCGCCATCGCGCCCCAGTCGCCCCCCCGTGACACCTTCATGTCCGCGGCGGCCACCTCGGGCTTGAACGCCGCTGCCACCGCCGAGACGATGGCGCGGTTCCCGGTGTAGTCGTCGGGTGACTTGCCCAGGGCTTCGAGCGCCATCCCCAGCGACGTGATGTTGCAGGTCCGGGTGGTGACGTCGGTGCTGGTGCCGAGCTCCTTGGCCTGCTCCTTCCCCTCGAGCAGGTCGGTGTTGGTGCTCTGGGCGTAGAAGGGCGAGACCTCGTTGATGGCGAGGTACATGCGGCGGGTGATCTCGCCGGCGACCGCGGGGGGCAGTCCGGCAGCGGCGATGTCCGCGATGAGTCCGCGCAGCTTGGCGATGCCCTCGACGAGCTGGTCGCGGCCCGCTCCCTTCTCCTCGGTCTGGCTGTGGCCCTTCTTGTCGGCGAACAGCGCCCGCGACCGCTCCTCGATCGCCGCGAGCTCGTCGGCTGCGGCGCTCACCGTCGGGTGCTTGACGCTCGCGACGAGCTCGGCGAGGCGGCTGTCGCGCAGCGTCCCGCCGGCCACGGTCGTGCCGCCGGGCAGGGTCGAGGGGCCGCTGGAGGGCGAGGTTGGGGTGGTCGGATGCGGCGTGGTCGGCGTGGGGCCGGTCGGGGCGGGGCCGGTTGGGGCGGGGGGCCGGGTCGTGTTGGGGTAGGGCACCGGCACGGGTCCGGGGGCGACCGGCCCCGAGGGGCCAGTCCCGGCTCCGCCGGGCTTCGGGGCGGCCGGTTTGGGCGCGGACCGGAGGGCGGGGCGCACGACCGTGTCACGCAGCCGCACCCAGTCGGCGGCCAGCGCGCGCTGGCCCGCGGCGATGCGCTTGCCCGTCATCTCGGGATGGGCGGCCCAGAACAGCACGTTCGTCAGCTTGGCCTCGTCGCGAAGCCCGATCGCCAGCATCATCGTGACGCCGGCCGTCGGCCCCGCGATCGCGACCATGCCGGTGTAGGCCGCCTCGGCCGGGGCGCTTTTCGGGGAAGCGCCCGCGCGAGCGGCTGACGCCGGGCCGCGTGAGGCCGTCCCGGCGGAGGATCCGACGCCGCCGGCGACACCCGCCAGGATCCCACCCAGCGCGCTACCCACGCCCCGAGCGAACCGGCCCCCGAGCGCCCCCAGCAGGTCCGCCTCACGGCTGATCAGCACACCGACGGCGGAGTTGCCGTAGCCGCGCTGGAGGTCGAGCAGGCCAGTGGCCGGCGAGGTGGTCACGGGGCACGTCGCGGACGTGGCGGCCCCGGCCGAGGCCCGGGGTGATCGGGCCGGGGCGGCTCGGGGCGCGGGTAGCGAGACCCGTGACGACGTCTTCGGTTGTGCCACCCCGACCCTCCCCGAGACGGCCTCACTGTACGCCGGGAGGACGGGAGGTGTCCTGCCTCAACGGGCAGAGATCGCCCCGAGGAGGGGGCTACTGCTGGGCGGCGGGCTCGAGCTCGGGTTCCTCGGTGGTGGTCGCCGGGCCCTCGACCTCGATCGAGGGCAGCAGCCGGTCGAGCCAGCGCGGCAGCCACCAGTTGCGCTCGCCGAGCAGCTCCATCGTGGCGGGCACCAGCAGCATCCGCACGACGGTGGCGTCGAGCAGGATCGCGACGGCGAGCCCCGTGCCCATCAGCTTCAAGATGCGGTCGCTCTCGAGGATGAAGCTGCCGAAGACGACGACCATGATCGCCGCCGCGGCGGTGATGACCTTCGCCGTCGCGGCGAGCCCGTCGGCGACCGAGGTCTGCGTGTCGCCGGTCCGGCGCCACTCCTCGCGGATACGTGACAGCAGGAACACCTCGTAGTCCATCGACAGCCCGAAGACGATCGCGAACAGCATCATCGGTGCCCACGTCTCGATCGGGGCGGGCTGCACCCCGGTGATGCCGGACAGCCAGCCCCACTGGAACAGCGCCACGACGACGCCGTAGGCCGCCCCGATCGACAGCAGGTTCATCACGACCGCCTTGAGCGGCACGAGGAGCGAACGGAACACCATCATCAGCAGCAGGAACGACAGCAGGAGCACCGCCCCGAAGAAGTAGGGGTAGCGCGACGAGAGGTAGTCCGAGAAGTCGAGCGACACCGCCGGCATGCCGGTGACGTTCACGTCGGCGCCGATGGCCTGCTCGACGCGTGGCAGCGTGTCGTCGCGCAGGCGGTTGACCGTCGCCCGGGTCTCGGCGTCCTGGGGACCGGTCGCCGGGACGAGGTGCCACAGCGCCGCCTGTCCGTCCGGGCTCGGCACCGCGGGCGAGACGAACGCGACGCCAGCGGTCGAGCGAGCCGCTTCGGTGACCGCCTCGAGGTCAGCCTCCGTCGCGTCGCCGACCTCGGCAGCCAGGATCATCGGACCGTTGAACCCGGGGCCGAACCCGGCAGCCAACAGCTCGAAGGCCTGACGGGTCGTGGTCTCCTCGGGATAGTTGCTCTCGTCGGAGAACCCGAGGTGCAGCCCCAGCAGCGGGACCGACATGACGAGCAGGGCGACCGCCGCCCCGATGGCCACCGGCCACGGACGGTGCTGGACGAACCGGCTCCAGCGGTAGGCGGGGGTCTCGCGCAGCGGCTTGGGGGTGCGGTGGGGGACCTCGCGCTTCAGCGGGCCGACGAAGAATCCGGTGACGAGCACGACCGCGGCGATCGGCAGACCGACCATCAAGGGCGTGAACTCGAAGCCGACACCCACGAGGGCGATGGCGACGAAGCCCGCGGCCAGGAGGCCGCGCCAGCGAGTGCGCTCCACCCGCTCGCCCGCGACCGCGAGGAGCGCCGGCAGCAGCGTGAGGGACGCGGCGACCGTGACGAGCACGACCGAGGCCGCCCCGATGGCCAGACCGTTCACGAAGCTGACGCCCATCAGCAGCATCCCGAGCAGCGAGATGACCACCGTCATCCCCGCGAACAACACGGCACGCCCCGCCGTGTCGAGCGCGATCTGGATCGACTCGCGCACGTCGTGACCGTTGTGGTGCTGCTCGCGGTAGCGGGTCACGATCAGCAGCGCGTAGTCGATGCCGACGCCGAGCCCGATCATGATCCCCAGGAAGGTCGAGAAGTCGGGGATGGCCACGACGTTGCTCATCAAGGTGATGATCGCCGTGCCGATGCCGATGCCGAACAGCGCGACGCCGACCGGCAGCCCCATCGCCAGCACGGAGCCGAACGCCAGGATGAGGATGACGATCGCGAACGCCAGTCCGATGACCTCGGACTTGGGCTCCTCGAACTCGGCGAAGATGAAGCCTCCGAGCTCGACCTGAAGACCCTCTACCTCAGGCTGCGCCTCGCGGATCGCGTCACGGATCACGCCCGCGCGGGGCAGGTCGATGTCGTCGGGTACCTCGACGTTGGCGTACGCGACCTGGCCAGCCAGCGGTCCGAAGGCCGAGATCTGGCCCTCGACGCCCGGCTCGTAGGGGCTCTGCACGCGCAGCACGTCCTCGAGCCGGCGGACCTCGGCGAACAGCTCCGACATCTCGGCCTGGACGGTCGGATCGTCGACGCCCTGCTCGGCGCGGAACACGATCGTGCCGGTCTCACCCGTCCCCGCGCCGCCGAAGTGCTCCTCGAGGACGTCGAAGCCGGCGCGCGACTCGACGTCGGGGAGGTTGAACTCGTCGCGGAAGCCGTTGCCGACCGCGCTGGACAGGATCCCGGCGAGGACGAGCACGCCGATCCAGACGGCCAGGACGGTGCGGCGGCGGTCGTGGCAGACCGTCGCGAGACGTGCGAACACGGGATGACTCCAGCGTGAGGGGATGCAGGTTGAACCGCCGGATTCTGCTCCATCACGGGGCCGGATCGCCAGCCGAGCCGGCGAGCGCGCGCCTATCGCGCTCCCCGAGGCAGGGACGCCGGGTCGGGGCGCGAGTGGACACCCCTGCCCCGCCGGCCCCGCTGCGTGGAGACCTGGCCTCACATGTGAGTACAACCCTCCACGGAGCGGGGCGGCGGGGGTCGCGCCCCGCCGGGTTGCGGCCTATGGTCGGGGCGCGCTCGGGTGGAGGTGAGCGGCGTGCGCATCGGGATCCTGACCGGCGGCGGTGACGTCCCCGGCCTGAACCCCTGCATCAAGGCGGTGGTGGAGCGGGTCGAGAGCGAGGGCCACGAGGTCGTCGGCCTGCGTCGAGGCTGGGCCGCTGCGGTCGAGATCGACCCCTCGAACACCGACTCGGCCGAGGCGTGGACGGTGCCGCTGGACGGGCGGGTCGTGCGGACCATCGACCGCACCGGCGGCACCATCCTGCACACGTCACGGACGAACCCCAGCAAGGTCGGTGGCAGCGACCTGCCGGCGCACCTGCGGGGCAGCTTCGACGGCGAGGGTCCCCACGACGTCACCCCCCACGCGCTTCGGGTGATCGAGCACCTCCGACTCGACGCGATCATCCCGATCGGTGGCGACGACACGCTGAGCTACGCGCTGCGCCTGCACGAGGAGGGCGTCCCGGTCATCGCCATCCCCAAGACGATGGACAACGACGTCCACGGCACCGACTACTGCATCGGGTTCTCGACCGCGGTCAGCCGGTCGGTGCAGTTCATCCACCAGTTGCGCACGAGCACCGGTTCGCACGAGCGCATCGCGGTCGTCGAGCTGTTCGGGCGCTACTCGGGCGAGACCTCGCTCGTCTCGGCGTACCTGTCCGGTGTGGACCGCGCGATCATCTCGGAGGTCGCCTTCGACATCGAGCGTCTCGCGAAGTTCCTGATGGAGGACCGCGCACGCAACCCCAGCAACTACGCGATGGTGACGATCTCCGAGGGCGCCGCGCTCGAGGGCGGCGAGGTCCACCTGTCCGGCGAGGCCGACGCGTTCGGGCACCGCAAGCTCGGCGGCATCGGGCAGACCACCGGGGCGCTGCTGAAGGAGATCACCGGTGTCGGCATCGTCGAGCAGACCCTCGGCTACCTGATGCGCTCCGGCGCTCCGGACAGCCTCGACCTCATGGTGGCGACCAACTACGCCGTCATGGCCGCCGATCTCGCGGTCGAGGGCCAGCGCGGACGCATGGTCGCGCTGCGCAACGGTACCTACACCAACGTGCCGATCTCGGTCACGGGCGAAGGCGTCAAGCGCGTCGACGTCGACGCGCTCTACGACGCCGAGGCCTACCGCCCCAAGGTGTTCCAGGTCGCCGGCAAGCCGATGTTCCTGTACTGATATTGGCACGGCGCATCCGCGCCGTCGATCCAGCGCATCGAGCTCCACCCGCGCGCGAGAGCGCGGTCTCGCGCGCTCGGAGCGCACGGGGACCCGGGAGGGAACGACCTCTACTTGGCGACCGTGCATCCCGCGCCCCGCTCCGTGGAGACTTGGCCTCACTGGTGAGCACGACCCTCCACGCAGCGGGGCGTCGCCCGCGGCGGGGCGTCGCCCGCGGCGGGGCGTCGCCCGCGGCGGGGTGTCGCAGGCAGCGGGGTGTGGGGCGGTTAGCGTGCGCCCCGATGGGCTTCCGGATCTGGCTGTCGCCACCCCACGTCGGAGACGACGAACGCGAGCTGCTGCTCGACGCGTTCGACTCCAACTGGATCGCCCCGCTCGGCCCGCACGTCGACGCGTTCGAGAAGGAGCTCGCCGCGACGATCGGCAGCGCGCACGCGGTCGCGCTGTCGAGTGGCACCGCGGCGCTCCACCTCGCGCTGCTGTTGTCGGGCATCGGTCGCGGCGATCGTGTCGCCACCTCGACGCTCACGTTCGCGGCGAGCGCCTTCGCGCTGCGCTACGTCGGGGCGGAGCCGGTGTTCATCGACGCCGACGCGGCGACGTGGAACCTCGACCCCGAGTTGCTCGCCGACGAGCTGGCCCGCGCCGAGTCGGCCGGCGCCCCGCTCGCCGCGATCCTCCCCGTCGACCTGTACGGGCAGTGCGCCGACTACGACGCGATCGTGCCCCTCGCCCAGGAACGCGGCATCCCCGTCATCGAGGACGCCGCCGAGGCCGTGGGCGCCACCCGCGACGGCCGCCACGCCGGCACCTTCGGCGACCTCGGCGTGCTGTCGTTCAACGGCAACAAGATCATCACCACCAGCGGGGGCGGGGCGTTGGTGACCGACGACGAGGACGTGGCGCAGCGGGCCCGCCAGCTCGCGACCCAGGCGCGGGAACCCGCGCCCCACTACGAGCACGCCGAGGTCGGGTTCAACTACCGGCTGTCCAACCTGCTCGCCGCGGTCGGCCGGGGACAGCTGCGCCACCTCGAGGACCGCGTCGCGCGGCGGCGCGCCATCAACGCCCGCTACCGCGAGCTGCTCGGCGACACCGCTAGCTTGGACTTCATGCCGCTACTCGAGGACAGCAACGCGTGGCTCACCTGCATCACGATCGATCCGGAGGTTGCCGGCACGGACCGCGAACACCTCCGGACCCACCTCGTCGCGCGCGGCATCGAGGCCCGCCCCGTGTGGAAGCCGATGCACCTGCAGCCGGTGTTCGCCGACTGTCGGGTGCGGGGCGGCGAGGTGGCAGCGGGCCTGTTCGAGCGCGGCCTGTGCCTGCCCAGCGGCTCGGCGCTGACCGACGCCGAGGTCGAGGAGGTCGCCGGGGAGGTGGCATCTGCCCTCGCGTCGAAGTGACAGCCGGGCGCCCGCGATCAGTCAGCTCCCGACGCGCGCCCGTCGCGGTGAGCATCGACTCAGAACGCTAGGCTCGGTCGCGGCACCAACGGGGGGCCCGAGGGAACGGGCGGCATGAACGCGCGGCTGACGAGGACGATCCGCAGCGCCATCGACATCGGCCTGCTCGTCGGGGCGTACGTTCTCGCGTTCGAGCTGCGCTTCGAGTTCGACGTGCCGCAGGACATGGTGACCCGGCTGGTCCTCACCCTGCCCTACGTCGTGCTGCTCAAGTACCTGCTGCTGCACGCCTGGCAGGTGGACCGCTACTCCTGGCGCTACACCAGCCTCGGCGAGGTGCTCGGCATCGCCTGGGCCATGGCGATGGCGACCGGGATCCTGATGATCTTGCGTTCGTTCGCCCCCGCTCTCGGCGATGCCGCTCCCGCCGCGCGTCACCTGCTGATCCCCTGGGGCGTCCTCGGCATCGACGTCATGCTGGTCACGATCCTGCTCATCGGCGCCCGCGCCGCCCGCCGCATGCAGGTCGAGCGTCGCGAGCGCGTCAGCCACCGCATGTCCGAGGAGTCGAGTCGGGCCCTGCTGATCGGAGCGGGGCGGGCCGGTGTGCTCGTCGCGCGCGAGCTGACGTCCCACCCCGACCTGGGCTACCGCCCCCTCGGGTTCGTGGACGACGACCCGGCCAAGCAGCGCGCCCTGATCCACGGTGTCCCGGTGCTGGGCACGACCGCCGACCTGCCCGATCTGGTGCGCGAGCACGCCGTCGACGAGGCCATCATCACCATGGCCAACGTGTCGCGCGAGGACATCCGCCGGATCGTGGAGCTGTGCGACGAACTCGACCTGCCCACCAAGATCGTCCCCGGCCTCTACGAGATCGTCGACGGTCAGGTCAGCCTGTCGCGGATCCGACCGGTCGCGATCGAGGACCTGCTGGGTCGCGACCCCGTGGATCTCGACATCTCCGCGATCGAGTCGATCGTCGCGGACGATGTCGTGGTGGTCACCGGCGCCGGGGGGAGCATCGGCGCCGAGCTGTGCCGCCAGCTCGCGCGGTTCCGGCCCCGCCAGCTCGTGCTGGTCGAACGTGCCGAGAACGCGCTGTTCGACATCCACCGCGACCTCGGAGCAGCGTTCCCCGAGCTCGATGTGGTGCCGTGCATCGCGGACGTGTGCGACACCGAGCGCATCGATCAGGTGCTGCTGCACCACCGACCCACCACCGTGTTCCACGCCGCGGCGCACAAGCACGTGCCGATGATGGAGGCGAACGCGGGTGAGGCCGTCAAGAACAACATCGCCGGCACGCGCACCTTGGCCGACCTCGCGCTCGAGCGGGGGGTGCACCGGTTCGTGCTCATCTCCAGCGACAAGGCGGTCAACCCCACCTCGGTGATGGGAGCGACCAAGCGCGTGGCAGAGCGCTACGTGCAGCACCTCGCGAGCACGTCCGGGCGGCCCTACGTCAGCGTCCGCTTCGGCAACGTGCTGGGTTCCGCTGGCAGCGTCATCCCGATCTTCAACGAGCAGATCGCCGCGGGGGGGCCGGTCACGGTGACCGATGCCGCGATGCAGCGCTACTTCATGACCATCCCCGAGGCGGCCAAGCTCGTGCTCCAGGCGGCGGCGATCGGAGAGCCGGGCGAGATCCTCGTGCTGGACATGGGTGACCCCGTCCGGATCGTCGACCTCGCGGAGGATCTCATCCGCCTGTCGGGCTTCACCCGTGACGAGATCGAGATCGAGTTCACCGGCCTGCGCCCCGGCGAGAAGATGTTCGAGGAGATCGCCCTCGACGAGGAGCACGCCACCCGGACACGCCATCCCAAGGTCTGGATCGGCCACTCCCCGGAGGCCGAGTGGTCGACGGTCGAGGAGGACCTGGTCGCCATCCTCGCGCTCGAGGACACGGTCGACCCCGAGCCGGTGCGTGAGGTCCTGCGTCGGATCGTGCCCGAGTACGACCCCGACCCGATCCGCACCACCGACGTTACCGACGTCACCGACGTCGGAGCCGGCGAGGGCTCACGTCGGGACTGACCCTCACCACGGGCTCGTCAGCCAGTCCGATACCCGACGCAGCAGCGGCTTGCTGAACCGCACGCGCACGTGCACGTCGGCGGTCGCCGCCCCGACCAGCCTCGCCCGCCCGTCCTCGACCTCGATGGTCACGGGGTCGCCGTCGCCGAGCGCGCCCATGCCCTCGCCGCTGCCGCCGCCCGCGACCGTCGCCTCGGCGATCTGCCAGCCGTCGGGCGCTTCGATCGTCAGGTCGAGGTGGTCGGGGATGGCCTTGGCCTGCCGCCACCACGTCAGCTCGTAGGTCAGGTCCCCGCCCTCGGCGGTGAGCTGCACGTCGCCGTCGAAGCTCACCTCGAACCAGTTCTCCGACTCCGACGGGGTCTCGAGGAAGTGATCGATGGCGTGCTCGCCGTGGATCCGTCCCGTGCCCAGCGGCACCGTGCCGTCCGGCCCGGTCGCTCCGCGGACGGCGACCTCCTCGGGAGTCCAGACCGTGAACCAGGTCCGGTTGAGTCCGGGCGGGCCCTCGAAGCACGCGTTCTCGGCCGTCCCGACGAGGCAGTTGCCGATGATGTACAGGTCCATCCCCGACCGGGGCAGCGGGTTGACCACCGTCGTGCGCACCGTCGCCTCGCGCCAGGCACTCGCGGTGCCGTCGGCGCCGGGCACGAGGGTCAGCCGGTACGTGCCGCTGATGCGGTGGCCGAGGTGGACATCCTGCTTGCCGCCGGTCGCGTTGTTCGCGGTGACCGCCAGCAGATCCGATGTCGGGGCGCCAGCTACGGCGGGGGTCGGGGCGTCGAGCTTGCCGGCGATGCCGAGCGCCTCGAACGCCGCCTGCTCCTCCTCGTCGCGGCTGAACAGCTGGAGGTGACGGCCCGCGGCGGCGAGTGCCAGCTGGTCGCCCACCGCGACGCCGTCCCAGCCACCGCCGAGCAGCGTGTCGAAGACGGCCTGCGCGAACGCCTGGCTGTAGACCCGCCGGACCTCACTGTGTTCCGACCCGGCGATCTCGTAGATGTCGATCAGGGCGACGTCGGCAACTGCCGCCGGCGGCACACGGCGTGGGAGCGGCCGCCGGGGATCGATGGCCTCGTCCGGCAGTTCGAGCGGTCCGATGACCGACATCAGCTGCTCGGCGCCGATCGGATCCACCGCGATGACGCCGTCGAGGCGGTCGCCGGTGCGGTCCTCGTACAGGTCCAGGATGACCTCGGCGGTCGTGGGCAGGTCAGGGTCGACGTTGACGTTGCTGAAGAAGCCCGCTGCGGCGACGTGGCCGTAGCGGGCCTCGAACTCCGGGGAGGTCGGGACCGTGTCGGTGTGATCGCCGGTGAGGAAGCCGGGCTCGTCGATGGGGTCGAGCGTGCGCTTCGCGATCGCCTCATCGAGCGCCTCGTGGACCTGCGGCTCGGTCAGCTCCAGGCGCCCGCGGTCGGCGCTGAGGACCGCGATGAAGCCGAGCAGCCCGCCGGTGCCACGTAGCTCGCCGTTGCTCTGCATCGCGAGCAGGTAGCGGCGCGGACCGTCGGCTCCGAGGAACGGCGGCAGCGCGGTGGTGACGAGCCGGCCGTGCTCGAGGGTGCGAAGGGCCTCGTCGGCGAGCTGCAGCGCGGTGGCACGGCCGTCGCGGACGATACCGGGCACCCATGTGGCCGGGACCGCGGCGAGGTCGGCGCGCGCCGCTCGCAACGCGTCGACGGGCAGGTCCCCGAGCGCGGCGTCCGCCTCGCGCAGGGGGGCGAGGTCGACCACCCCGTCCGACACCGACACCCGCAACGCCCCGTCCTCGCCGACCAGCACCTCGGCGTCGTCGAGCGCGGCCTCGCCGACCGCGACGGCCGCGGCTCCGACGTCCACGACGCGTCGGAAGGTCTCGGTGCTGCGGCCGACCAGCGGGACCGCCCCGACCGCCGACCAGATCGGACCGTCGGTGCGGTCGCGCGCATCCGCCATGCGCCCCCTGGCGCGAGCGACCTCCTGCCGTGCCGTTTCGAGGTCGACGTCGGCCATCGCGGTGCGGGCGTTGGCGATCGCGGTCCTCGCGTCGAGCAGGGCCGATCGCGCGGCGAGCGTGTCGAGCAGCAGCAGCACCGCGGCGACGGCGACCAGCACGGCGACCGCCACGATGCCGACGCGCCAGCGGCGCCGTCGGACGAGGTGCTGACGACGCAGCTCGCGCCGGGACGGGCGTCGGGGCGTCGGGGCGCTCCCGGTCGGTGCCACCGCGGGTGGGCCGCTCCGTGCCGGCTCGGTGTGTGCAGTCTCGGCGCGCGGCGGATCGGCGCGCGGGTGCTCGCCGGTCACCGGGCGCTGCCGCCGTGCTCGCCGCTGCCGCGGAAGCGCTCCGAGGTGGCGTGGCCGGGCTGGCGCACGCCGCGGCGCGTCAGCACCGCGACGAGCGTTCGCGCCAGGATCCGCACGTCGAGCCAGAACGAGCGCTCCTCCACGTACCTCACGTCGAGCGCCAAGCGCTCCTCCCAGTCCAGCGCGTTGCGGCCCTCGACCTGGGCGAGGCCGGTGATGCCGGGAGGCACCTCGTGACGGCGGGCTTGCTCCGGGCTGTACAGGTCGAGGTACTCGGGCAGCAGCGGCCGCGGGCCGACCAGGCTCATCTCGCCGGTGAACACGTGCCACAGCTCGGGCAGCTCGTCGAGGCTGGTCGCGCGCAGGAACCGCCCGACGCCCGTCAGCCGCTGCTCGTCGGGCAGCAGCTCGCCGTCGTCGCCCCGCTTCAGCGTCATCGTGCGGAACTTCACCAGCCGGAACGGCTCGCCGTGGAGGCCGGGGCGCTGCTGGACGAAGAACACCGGTCGACCCATCGTGACCAGGATCGCGATGCTGATGGCCACGAGCAGCGGTGAGGTGACCACGAGCAGCAGGCTCGCGACGGTGACGTCGCGGACGCGCGCGGCGGAGAGCGGGGTGGTTGTCATCGGGGCGCAGCCTACGATGCGGGGCGTCGAGACCGGACGCACGCCGAGGCCACCCTGGCCGACCGACCGTGGCCCGGCTGACCGCGGTCGTCCGCACTCTCGGTAGGTTCCACCCGATCCACCGAAAAGGCTGGGTGCGTGATCCGCCCCAGTGGAGACGACGGCTCCGACGAGGGGCCCTCATGGAGGGATGACATGCAACTGCGCCGTGTATCCCGGCTACCCGTGCTGGTGAGCGTGCTCGCGCTCGCGATGGCGCTGCTCCCAGCGACCTTGGCGGGTGCCGATCAGCACATCGACGTGATCGCCGACGGACTCAACAACCCACGGGGCGTGTTCGCGCTGCCTGGCCCCGATATCGACGCAGAGGCCAACCGCGCCGAGTTCTACGTGGCGGAGGCTGGCGTGGGCGGTGACCCCGCGGATGAGGGAGCCGCGTGCATCCAGCCCGATCCCGACGAGCCGGACTTCCAACTGTGCCGTGACGACACCGGCCACGTCACCCAAGTGGACGTCCCGCTGGTGGGCGATGCCGCGGTGACGCGCATCGCCAACCTGCCCTCCTACGACGGCGGCGACGAGCCCGGGACCCCGGACGAGAACGAGAACGGCTGGTTCGCGACCGGACCGCACGACGTGTGGCTGGGCGACGACGGCTGGATCTACACCCCGATCGGGCTCGGAGCCAACCCCGAGATGCGCCCCGACGACCCCGCCTGGAACCTCTTCGGCACGCTGCAAGCGGTCGATCCCGCCGGAGCCGACCCCGACAACAACAACGAGACCGTCGCCGACCTCGCCGACTACGAGGCGAACAACAACCCCGACGAGAGCGAGGAGCCGGACTCCAACCCCTACTCGGTGTACGCCGGCGCCGCACTGACGCAGCAGGAGGTCCTGGCCGTCGACGCGGGCGGCAACGACGTGCTCCAGATGCTGTTCGACTCGTGCACCCCGGACACGTGCCCGACCGGTCCCGAGGCCTGGCCGCTCGACTCCAGCGCGGACACCGCGGAGATCGACACCGCGGCGGTGCTGCCGCCGATCCCGGCGTTCGCTCCGGACTTCTTCGACGCCCCGCCGGGTACCCCGTTCTCGGCGCAGCCGGTCCCGACCCAGATCCGTCCTGACCCCGCCGACCCCGACAACTACCTCGTCGGTCAGTTGGGTGGCTTCGCCGCTCCCGCAGGCTCCGCCAACGTGTGGAACCTCACGGAGACCGAGAGCGGTGATCCCGCCTTCGACCTGACCGTTCGCCAAGACGGGCTCAGCAGCATCATCGACGTCGAGGTCGGACCCGACGGGATGCTGTACGTGCTGCAGATCTTCGAGGGCTCGCTGATCGACGCCGAGTTCGGCGGCAACTTCTCCGGGTCGCTGATCCGCATCAACGAGAGCGGCCACCGCGAGGTGCTGCTCGGCGGTGAGGACCTGATGGCGCCCGGCGGCATGGCCTTCGGAGCCGACGGCGACCTGTACATCACCAACTGCAGCGTGTGCCCCGGTGATGACCTCGCCGAGCCGGGCGAGATGACCGGTGAGCTGATCCGGTTCAACGATCCGCTCACGGCGGAGCCGATCTTCACGATCGTGGACGACGAGGCCGACACGGAGGAAGATCAGCCGATCGTGGTCGACGTCACCGAGAACGACTCCCCGAGCGACGAGCTCGAGGTAGAACGGGTGACGTGGTCGCCGAACGCGGCGACGCAGACCGGCAGCATCCTCTACCAGCCGAAGGCGCATTTCCGCGGCACGGACACCGTGTACTACGAGGTCTGTCACGAGTCGGGTGTGTGCGCGACCGGTGTCTTGACGGTGACGGTCGACGAGACGGAGACCGACCGCTTCGACGGCGATGACCGGACGGCGACCGCCATCCGGGTCTCACGCTCGGTGTTCCCCCACGGGGCGGACACCGTGGTGATCGCACGTCGGGGTCAGGAGGCGCCGGGTCTGTACGCCGACGCCCTGGCCGGCAGCGTGCTCGCACACCTCGTCGATGCTCCGGTCCTGCTGACCGCCAGCGACGGCCTCGACGGTCGTACCGCTGCCGAGATCAACCGTCTCGGCGCGACCCAGGCCTACGTGCTCGGCGAGGTGGACGCCATCCACCCCGCGGTCATCGGTGGCTTGGCGGAGCAGACGACGATCGGTGACGAGGACAACGTCACCCGGGTCGGCGGTATCGACCGGTTCGAGACCGCGGAGGAGATCAAGGCCGAGATCGAGGACATCACGGGCGAGTCGGCCGAGAACGTCTACGTGGCAGAGGGTCAGGATCCTGACCCGCTCCGCGGCTTCCCCGATCCGCTGTCGGTGTCGTACCTCGCCGCCCACCAGGTCCAGCCGATCCTGCTGGTGAGGACGGACGAGACGACGCAGCCGACGGCACGCGCCCTCCAGGGCGTGGCGAACGCGACGATCGTCGGTGGTGAGGTCGCGGTGAACGCCAACGTCGAGGCGCAGATCGACTCGATCGTCGGTGACGTCGATCGGCTCGACGGGGTGGACCGTTACCACACCGCGCAGCTGGTCGCTGACCTGGCCATCGATGCCGGCCTGAACGACGACTTCCTGTGGCTGGCGACCGGCAAGAACTGGCCGGACGCCCTTGCCGCCGGACCTGCCGTCGCACGGGATGGCTCGATCCTGATGCTCATCGATCCGTTCGACGCGAGCTTCAGCGACGAGACCTTCGACTACATCGAGGACCACAAGCCGTTCACGGATGTGGACCTGCTGGGTGGCTTCGCCGCCATCCCGGAGGAGATGGAGGAACAGGTCCAAGCGGCCATCTCCTAGTCCCTGACACCTACACGCAGGAGGGCCGGCCCCACGGGGCCGGCCCTTCCGCGTGGGATGGCTGGCCCGCCCCCGCCCGGCGCCCCGTCCGCCGGAGGCCTCGGCCCACCCCCGTCCCCGCCCCCCGCTCCGTGGAGGGTTGTGCTCACATGTGAGGCCAGGTCTCCACGCAGCGGGGGATGCGGGGCGCGGGGACGATGATGCCCCGCCCATCGGCTTGACTGGGGGCGGCAGCGGACGAGGCCGGTGACGTGAGTGCTCTGGCGGGGCGGGTGCGCGGGGTGCGGGCGCAGCTCGTCGTCGCGGTCGTCGGCACCAACCTCGCCATGGCGACGATCGGCTTCCTGTCGAACTTCGTCGCCCCGGCCGTGCTCCCGCAGGTGCCGCGCCCCGTGCAGGTCCTGACCTTCGTGGCCATCACGGTCGTCGCCGTCCCGCTCGAGGTCGCCTACGTCACGTGGCTGACCCGCCCCGTCGCGGACTGGGCGCGGACGCGAGAGCCGATGCCGGCCGACACGGCGCGGAGCGTACTCAGCCTGCCGTGGCGACTGGCCAAGGCGAGCTCGATCGCGTGGACCATCGCCGCGGCCCTGTTCGGTGGCCTCGGCCTGGCCATGGATGCCAGCTTCGGCGACGCGCTCCGTGCCGACACCGCCGTGTTCGCCGCTGGACTGACGACCGCGGCGTTGGTCTACCTCGTCACGGAGCGGGTAGCGAGACCGCTGACCACGCTCGCTCTCGATGCCCACCCCGACATCGGCGGGAGCCGGGTCGGCGTCGCGCCCCGCATCATCCTGGCCTGGGTGTTCGCGGCGGTCATACCCGCCGTGTCGCTGGTGATCCTGCTGCTCGGTCGCCCGGTGGACGACGTCATCGCCCTCGTGGACCTGCTGCCCCTGTTCGGCATCGTGTGGGGTGGCTTCACGTTCGTGCTCGTCGTCGCGACATCGCGGTCGGTGGCGGCTCCGCTCACACGCGTACGGCAGGCGATGAGCGAGGTCGAGGCGGGCAGCCTCGACGTGGAGGTGACGCTCGACGACGCGTCCGAGATCGGCGAGCTGCAGGCTGGTTTCAACCGCATGATCACGGGGCTGCGCGAGCGCCGTCGCCTCGAGGACCTGTTCGGCCGCCACGTCGGCGCGGAGGTGGCACGCCGTGCGCTCGATCGGGGCGTGGAGCTCGGCGGCGAGCGCGCCGAGGCGACCGCGCTGTTCGTCGACGTCGTGGCCTCGACCGCGTTCGCCGAGCGGCACTCGCCGGAGGAGGTGGTCGCGCGACTCAACGACTTCTTCGGGATCGTCGTCTCGTCCGCGGCGAGCGAGGGCGGCTGGGTGAACAAGTTCGCGGGCGACGGGGCGCTGTGCGTCTTCGGCCCGCCCGAGGGCGGCACCGACCACGCCGAGCGCGGCCTGAGGGCAGCGCGACGGATGGCGGAGGCGCTGGCGAGCGGACCGCTCGCCGAGGCTGGCCTCAGCGCCGCCATCGGAGTCTCGACCGGAGAGGTCGTCGCCGGCAACGTGGGCACCGAGGATCGCTACGAGTTCACCGTCATCGGCGATCCCGTCAACGAGGCCGCGCGGCTGTGCGAGGTCGCCAAGGAGCGGCCGGGATGCGTGCTCGCGAGTAGCCGCAGCGTCGAGCGCGCAGCAGGCGAACGGGACCGCTGGTCACCCGCCGGGACCGAGCAGCTCCGCGGCCGCAGCGCCCCGACCCCCGTGCACGTCCCGTCCGCGGCAGCGCCGGACGGGGCTCAGATGGCGAGGTCGGCGGGGCGCAGCGCGACCGGGAACGGCTGATCGACCCGCAACGGATCATCTCCGGACGCTCGCGCGTGGCGTTGGAACAAGCCCTCGACGTTGCGCAGCACGAGCACGGCCGGTTCGTCGGGATCGACGATCCAGTACCAGGCGAGGCCGGCGGCGGCGTACTCGGCCGACTTCGTGACGAGGTCGCGCTCGTGTGACGTGGAGGAGAGGATCTCGGCGGCGAGCACCGGTGCCGCCTGGAGCCGCGGGCCGTGAACCTGTTCCGTGGTCACCACGCATCGATCGTGGTGCCCATCGCACTCAACTCTACCGATGGCGGAGGAACCCACGCGGCGGGCGTCGAAGCCTCTCGCCATGCTCGAGGGGAGACGCGATGCGAACGGTCCGCCTGCTTGCGACGGGGATGCTGGCGGTCGCCGCGCTGGCATCCACCTCGACCGTCGCTGCCGACCCGGCGGCACCGGGCCCACTCGATCCCGCGGTGCTCGAGCCCTACGTCGTGGTCGCCACGCTGGACACGGGTGCCAACCCCTTCCATCCGGCGTGGCAGCGCGACCAGCCCTACCACCCCTCCCGCTTCCTGCCCGGCTACCCGCAGGGGTCGGAGGCGATCGACCTCACGATCGACCCCACGAGCTTCGAAGCCTCGGTGGCTGCCTCCGAGGCCGAGCTGAGCCAGCTCGGGCCCGACCTCGCGTGGTTCCCCGGCACCAACCTGGTCGGGGCGCGGTCCGCGGTCGGCGACTCCCGCCCCGTGTTCGACCCCGGCGGCTCGTCGCACGGCCACGGGGCGCAGGCGTCGAGCCAGATCGCCGGCACCGAGCTCGGCATGGCGCCCGAGGCGTGGGTCGTGATCCTCGACCGCACCGTCGACGGCGGCAGCGCCTCGGACATCTACGCCGCCAACGCCGATCTGCTGCGCTGGGCCGCTGACCAGAGCTGGATCGACATCATCCACACCAACATCCAGAACCCGGTGCCGCTGGCCGATGGGCCCAACCCCGCCGGCTACAACGGCCACCCCGACGCGGTGGAGTACGCCGTCGAGCGGGGCAAGCTCGTCGTCAGCGCGGGCGGCAACTTCTACGCGGAGCCGACCGAGACCAGTCCCCACGCCGGCCCGCGGGGCGTGCTCGCGGCTGGGGCGGTCGACAACTGCGGCTACGCCGACTACTCCAACCCTGACCCGCACGTCGCGATGGACGGCTACGGGACGGTCTCGGCCGCCGCGAACAGCTTCGGGACCGCCACCTTCGGGGGGACGTCGAGCGCGTCGCCCCGCACGACCGGCTACGCCGCCGAGCTGCTGCTTCGCATCCGCCGCCACGTCGGCGACACCGCGGGGTTCCGCGACGGGGCGCTGGTCGTGCTCGACGACGAGGCGAACTGGCCCGAGACCGGGCCGCTCTCGGACGGACGCCTCACCGCACTGGAGTTTCACGAGGTGATCCGCCGGACCGCGGACCCCCATGAGCACGACTCGAGGTGGGACGGGTCGCAGGTGATCCTCTGCATCCCCGAGGTGAACCCCACGCCCTTCGCCTTCTACCCCAAGGTCGGCTACGGCGAGGTCAGCGAGCACACCGTCGGGGCGGCCTTCGACGTCGCGATCGGGGCCGCCCCGATGCCCCAGCGCCCCGTCGAGGACGCGCTGTTCGCGGCCTCCGAGGAGCTGCGCCGCCTGGCCTGGGAACGCTGAGCCGAGCAGCTGCGTCGGCGGTGCTGTTAACGCCGACCGCGCCATCGTGCGCCCTCCGTACACCGGGTTCCGCACTGGCCCGATGTGACTAGTCTCCCCCGCCACCTCGACACAGGACGGTGAAGCGATGAAGCGGGGACGCACGATCGTTGTCAGCCTCTGCGCCGCTCTGGCGCTGACCGCCACGCTGGTCCTGCCGGTGGGCGCGCACCCGGCCCAGCACGGTCCCGATACCGGACACCTCGCCGGGTCCGGCGCCTGGGGCAACCTCGAGTACGTCAGCGATCTGCGCGTCACCGACACGCCGGAGCTGGTCGCGGACGTCGCCGTCTCGCCCGACGGGAACTGGGCCTACCTCGCCAACTGGGGCCGCCCCGAGTGCGACGCCAACGCCGAGAGCGGCGGACCCGACGCTGGCGCGTGGGTCGTCGACATCCACGACCTCGAGAACCCGGTGATGGCGGGCTTCATCCCGATGCACCAGGACTCGCGCCCCGGCGAGGGGATGCAGGTCGTCGAGATCACGACGCAGTCCTTCAGCGGCGACATGCTCGTGATGAACAGCGAGCAGTGCGGCCCCCAGGGCAAGGGCGGGGTCGTGCTGTGGGACGTGACCGATCCGACCAATCCGATGCAGCTCTCGTCGCACTTCGGCGACCGCGGGTTCGCGGACACCCACGAGATCCACAGCGCGTTCGCGTGGGACACCGGCGACAACGCCTACGTCGTCATCGTGGACAACATCGAGTGGCCCGACGTCGACATCCTCGACATCACCAACCCCAAGCGGCCACGCCTGATCGCCGAGTACGACCTCAACGACCACGACGTCGCGCAGCCGGAGATCGGGCTGACGTCGTCGTTCGTCCACGACATG
>JAHWKY010000029.1 GCA_019347575.1 Actinomycetota bacterium
GATCGGCTTCATCGCCCCGCCCACGCTCGGGTTCACCACCGCCGACGTCGGCACGAACGAGGCGATCGACTCCGATGCCGACCCCGCCACCGGCCTGACGGGCGTCGTCGCGCTCTCGGCAGGCGAGACCGACGACACGGTCGATGCCGGTGTGCTCGGCGACGGCTCGCTGGGTGACCTCGTGTGGAACGATCTCGACGCCGATGGGGTCCAGGGCGCGGGGGAGCCCGGCGCCGAGGCGATCACCGTCGAGCTGCGCGACACGGGCGGCGCGGTGCTCGCGACGACGGTGACGGACGCGCTCGGCAGCTACACGTTCGCCAACCTCCTCCCGGACACCTACGTCATCGCCGTCCTCGCGCCACCGGACGCCACCTTCAGCCCTCAGGACGCCGCCACCGCCACCGAGGCGACCGACAGCGACGTCGACGCCGCAGGCACGGTCACGGTGGCGCTCGCAGCCGGAGAGGTCAACCCCGACGTCGACGCCGGTCTCGTGTCTGGTGGAACCGTGGGCGACCACGTTTGGAACGACCTCGATGCGGACGGCGTCCAGGATCCGGCTGAGCCGGGGGTCGCCGGGATGACGGTGAGGCTGTTCAACTTCGCGGGCAACCAGCTCCTGGCCACCACGACCACCGACGCGGACGGGCGGTACGTGTTCAGCGGCCTGCTGCAACTTCGCTACCAGATCGAGTTCGTCCTCACCTCCGTCCCCGGAGCGACCTTCACCGTCATGGACGCCGGCAGCGACGACACGCTCGACAGCGACGCCCACACGACTACCGGTCGAGCGACGGCCGACCTGCGCACGGATGCCATCGACCTGAGCGTGGACGCCGGACTGATCGGCAGCTCGGCCCTCGGCGACCGGATCTGGAACGACCTCGACGGTGACGGTCTGCAGGACGCCAGCGAGCCAGGCGTGGGTGGGGTCATCGTCGAGCTGCGTGCCGCCGACGCCACCACGATCCTCGCCTCCACGACCACCGACACGGCCGGAAGCTACGGGTTCGACAACCTCGTCGCCGGTGATTACGCCGTCGCGGTCCAGATCCCGTCGGGCACCTCCGCGTCCCCAGCGGACGCCGCGCCGGACGACATCGACAGCGACATCGACCCCACGGGGGTGGCCACGCTCACCCTCGCCGTCGACGAGGCCGACGACACGATCGACGCCGGACTGGTCGGAGGTGCATCAGTCGGGGACCGTGTGTGGAACGACGTCGATGGCGATGGTGTGCAGTCGCCGGGCGAGACCGACGTAGCCGGCATGACCGTCAACCTCCGTGACGCCACCGACGACTCCGTGCTCGTGACCACGGCCACGACGGCCGACGGCACGTACACGTTCAGCGGGCTCGTCCCGCGCACGTACGTCGTGGAGTTCGTCGGCGCCAGCGTTCCCGGCTTCGCGGCGTTCACGACACCCGACGTCGGCAGCGACGACCTCGACTCGGACGTCGACGCTGCCGGGCGGGTCACGGTCGATCTCGGGGCGGTCGGCAACACCGTCGACGTCGACGCCGGGGTCCTCGGGGACTCGTCCATCGGCGACCTGGTCTGGAACGACCGCGACAGCGACGGCATCCAGGACCCGGGCGAACCTGGTCTCGATGGCGTCCTCGTGGAGCTGCGCTCCAGCGCCGGCAACACCGTGGCCTCTACCGTCACGGACCTCGATGGCGCTTACGAGTTCACGAACCTGCTGCCAGGTACCTACCGCATCGCGGTCACCGACCCCGACGGTCCTGGTGGCTTGCGGTTCACGCTCCAGGATCAGGGCAGTGATGACGCCGTCGACTCGGACGTCGACGCGAACGGCGTCAGTCTGCTCTTCGCTCTCCCCGCGAGCACGGCGCTCGACACGCTGGATGCGGGCATGTTCGTGCCACCCCTGGTCCAGGTGACGAAGACGTCGTCCGAGGGCGGGACGACCCGCCCCGGGACCCGCATCACGTACACGATCAGCGTGGCGAACAACGGCGACGCTTTGTCCGACGCCGCGGTGACAGGTGTGCTTGTCAACGATGACCCGCCGGTCGGCACGACCGACGACACCTCCTTCACCATCGACGGCGTGCTCCAGCCCGCAGGGACCACCTTCCCCATCGCACTCGGCGATATCCCGCCGGGTACGACCGTCACGATCACGTTCGCCCACACGCTCCCGACGCCCCTGCCCAACGGCACGACCGTGACCAACGAGACGTCGATCACGACGACCAGCCCCGAGCTCGACCCAGGCTCGGTGACCTCCGCTTCGGTGACCGACACGATCCGCTCGGCGCCGGCTGGTGCTCTGACCAAGACCGCGGACCCGCCGGGCGGGACCCTCGTGACGCCTGGGCAGGTCATCACGTACACGCTCACGCTCACCAACACGGCGGCGGGCGATGACATCTGGCGCGACGTGCTCGTGGTGGACGACGGCCCCGGCGACAGCGCCCCGTACGTCCCTGGCTCTGCCCGTCTCGCATCGGCGCCTCTCCCCGACGGGCCCGGTGCGACCAACCCGTTCACCAGCGACAACGGCGGAGTGATCGTCGGCGACCTGGCTCCGGCTGACAGCGTGGTGGCCAGCTTCCAGGTCCGCCTGCTCGACCCCCTGCCTCCGGGGACCATCCTGTCCAATCTCGCCATGGCCAGCGGGACCAACCAGGGGCCGCTCTTCAGCAGCGTCACGCACACCGTGAGCGTGCAACCCGGCGTCTCGCTCACCCCGGACGGTTCATCCTCGACCGAGCCCCCCGCGACCGTCGTCTACGTGCACACGCTGCGCAACAGCGGCAACGTGACCGATACCTACGACCTCTCGGCGGCCAGCGATCAGGGCTACGCGGTAACGCTCGTACACGACCTCGACGCCGACGGCGTACGGGATGCGCCAGAACCGACCATCGCGGTCTCCCCCGCGCTGGCTCCGACCGAGAGCATCCAGCTCCTGACGATCATCGAGGTGCCGCCGGGGGTGGTGTCGGGGACCATCGACACGACCACCGTGGTCGCGACCTCTCGCACCGACCCGAGCCGGACGGATGAGGCGTTCGACATCACGACCGTGCTCGCCGGCCAACTCGAGGTCACCAAGTCGGTCACGCCCGCGAGCAGCGCGGTCAACCCCGGACAGGAGCTCGAGTACACCATCGTCGTCCACAACCCCGGCGGCGCCCCCGCTCGGAACGTCGTCCTCGTGGACGAGACCCCCGGCGGGACGACGTACCGCCAGGGCACGACCCGAGTGGACGGCGTCCCCGAGCCAGATGGCTCCTCGGGTGACCGCAACCCGCTGTCCTCGGCTAACGGTGGCGTCGCGCTCGGCGACCTGGCGCCGGGGGCCAGCCGGACCGTCGGGTTCCGGGTCCTCGTCGGCTCCGAACTCCCCGACGGCACCTTCATCGTGAACACGGCGACGGCGACCGCCAACGGAGGGCTCAGCGCCTCGGGATCGGTCTCCCAGATCGTGTCGCTGAGTCCCGTGCTGGACATCCAGAAGACCGCGACGCCACCCGGAGGGTTGATCGAGGCGGGCGACGTCATCACGTACTCCATCCAGGTTCGCAACATCGGCAACGCGGACGCCACGCAGGTGCGCGTCACCGACGATCCGCCCGCGGCCACGACCACCTACGTCCCCAACTCGACCCGTCTCGACGGCACACCCATCGCCGACGCGGTCGGAGGCGACCCCAACCCGCTCGCCGCGGCGAACGGCGGCGTGTCCCTCGGCGTGCTTGCGCCCGGGTCGGCGGGGCACGTGGTCACCTTCCAGGTCCGCGTCGCCGACCCGCTGCCCGACGGCACGCTGATCACGAACACCGCAGGCGTCGCCAGCGCCGAGGGTGTCACCGCGACGAGTCTTCCCGTCACACACGAGGTCGACGTCGCCGTGGCGGTCACGCTCGAGCCGGACCGTTCGAGCGACGTCGAACTGCCGGGTCAGGCCGTCTACCCGCACACGTTGACCAACGACGGCACCGCTGCGGAGACGTTCGAACTCGCCACGGCCTCGTCTCTGGGCTGGACCGTCACCCTCTACCGGGACACCGATGCGGACGGCGTGTGGGATCCCGCGACGGAGACCACGGTCATCTCCTCCAGCGGGCCGGTCCCCGCGGGTGGGCGGTTCCACTTCATCGCCGTCATCGACGTGCCCGTCACCGCCATCCCTGGTGACCGTGACGCCACCACGATCACGGCGACATCGACCTCGGACCCGGCCGTCTCTGCGAGCGTCCGCGACCTGACCCGCGCGATCGCACCCCGCCTCTCCGTGGTCAAGGCGGCGACCCCGAGCGGCGACCAGGTCAACGCGGGCCAGACCATCAACTACGCCATCACGATCCGCAACCGCGGTGCCGCGACGGCTCGCGATGTCACGATCGTCGACGACACGCCGACCTCCACGACCTACGTCGCCGGCAGCGCCGCGGTCGATGCCACCAGCGTGCCCGACGGCAGCGGCGGTGACGGCAACCCGTTCTCGACCACCAACGGCGGTCACGTCATCGGCGATATCGCTCCCGGAGATTCGGTGGTCGTCACGCTCGACGTCCGGGTGTCACCGACGGCTCCGAGCGGCACCCTCATCTCGAACGAGGCGACGGTCAGCGCCACCGCAACCCCGCCGACCACCGTCTCCAAGCAGCACACCGTCGCTCCCGGTCCGGTCCTCGACGTCGTGAAGACGGCGGATCCGGACGAGGCGTCCTCGCTCACCGCGCGCGACCGCGTCCGGTACCGCGTCTCCGTGCGTAACCTCGGGGATGCGACGGCGAACGGGGTCCGCCTCGTCGACGACACCCCCATCAACACCCAGTACGTGTCGGGCAGCGCGACCCTCGACGGAGTGGCCGTACCGGACGCGTCGCCCGACCCCAACCCGTTCTCGTCGCTCTACGGTGGCATCCCCCTCGGCAACCTCGCCCCCGGCGCCCCCCCCGTGATCGTCGAGTTCCAGGTCGAGGTGCTCGACCCGGTCCGTGACGGGGACGAGGTCACCAACGTGGCGGTCACGACCTCGGTCGACGGGGCGAGCGGATCGTCGGCGCCGGTCGTTCACGACATCGACGTGACGCCCGCCGTGACGGTCGCCCCGAGCGCCTCCGCCATCGCGGTCTCGCCCTCGTCCCTGACCTACGCCGCCACCGTCTCGAACACCGGCGATGTCACCGATGTCTACGACCTCGATGCGGCGAGTTCGCGCGGCTGGACGGTGCGTGTGCACGCGGACCTCGATGGTGATGGCGTGCTCGACACGACCGACCCCGAGATCACCAACACTCCCGGTCTCGGTCCCGGCGACACTTACGACGTCGTCGTCGAGGTGGTCGTTCCCGACCAGGTGTCCGTGGGACTGACCGACGTCACCACGCTCACCGCGACGTCGACACTCGACGACACGGTCCTGGCGACCGCACGGTTCACCACCCAGGTCGTGGCGGCGCAGCTCGAACTGACCAAGACCGCTGCACCGTTGTCGCTCAGCCCCGGAGTCGTCTCCACGTACACGCTCACGGTGTCGAGTATCGGTGCCGCCACGGTCAACGGCGTGCGCTTGTTCGATCCCACCCCGGCCGGGACGACCTACGTAGCTGGATCGACACGGCTCGACGGGGTTCCGGTGCCCGATGGGGCCGGTGGGAGCAACCCGCTCACGAGCGGCGTCAACCTCGGTTCGCTGGCGCCGGGCCGTTCGCGCGTCGTGACCTTCGCGGTCGTGACCGGATCCGATCCGAGCCGGACCGTGGTGGTTAACAGCGCCGACGTCACCGCGACGGACGCTCCAACGGCGCGGGCGGGCACGGTACAGCCGGTGAGCTTCACCGCGGGGGTGGACGTGACGCCGACGGTCACGGCCACGGTCCCCGCCGGCAGTTCGGGAGCCCTCCCACACACGGTGACCAACACCGGCGACGTCCCCGACGAGATCGCCATCGACGCCACCAGTGGACTGGGGTTCGCGGTCGATCTCATCGAGGATCTGGATGGTGACGGGGTGGCCGACCCGGGCGAACCGCCGCTCAGTGGCCCCGTCGCGCTGGACGCCGGTGCGAGCATCGCGATCGTCGTGGTGGTCACGGTCCCGCTGGGCGCCTCCCCCGGCATCGTGGACGAGGTCACCGTCCGGGCGACGTCCATCAGCGATCCCGCGATCTCCGTCACCGTCGTCGACACGATAAGCGTCGTCGCCCCGGCGTTGACCGTCACCAAGACGTCCTTCCCGGAGGCCGTGGTCAGCGCCGGTGAAACCGTCCACTTCGAGGTCACCGTCACGAACGCGGGCTCCGCGGTCGCGGAGGACGTCGGCGTCCACGATCCGGTTCCCGCGGGCACCACGTTCGCCGGCAACCTCACGGTCGACGGCGCCCCGGTCGACACCACCTCCGGCAACCCCCTCGGGGAACTGCCGGGGCTGGCCGTGGGTGATCTCGCATCCGAGCAGACCGTGGTCGTCGGGTTCGATGTGCTCGTCGACCCCGCGCTCACCTCCGGAGCCATCGTGACCAACATCGCGGAAGCGATCTCGGCCGATGCCGGCTCGGCCACCTCGGCTCCGGTGTCACTGACCGTCACCGACCGCAGCCAGCTGACCATCACCAAGACGTCGGATCGAGCGCAAGAGGTCGCGGCCGGCGACGTGATCACGTGGTCCCTCACGATCGTCAACATCGGGACGGCCGAGGTCAGCCAGGCCATCGTCCGCGATCCCCTGCCCGCGGGCACCGCCTTCGTCACGGGCTCGTCGCGCCTCGACGGCGCTCCCGTCCCTGACGATGCGGTGATCGGCACCGGGCTCGACGTGGGCCCCCTCGCCGGCGGCCAGGCACGGCAGCTGACGTTCCAGACGACCGTGCTCGATCTCGCTCCGGGCACGGTCGTGCAGAACAACGCCATGGTCTCCGACGCCGCGACCGGGACGGAGTCGATCTCGAACATCATCGGTGTCCTGGTCGTGGCACAGCTGCCGGCAACGGGTCTGGATGCGTCCCGTACCCTCGCAGGGGCCACCGTGGTGGTAGCGCTGGGGTGGTTGCTGTTGTTCATCGCCCGCCCCGCTCGGAGGCCGGACCCCGTACCCGTCGACGGGCGGGAGCGAGAGGAGCCCCGCCGTGACCGCCGAAGGCGCCGCTGATCGAACGTCGACGCCGTTCATCGCCCCAGCTCCGTGGCGCGTGTACGTCGTCGAGGGAGCCGACCGGCTCGACTACCTCGATGACGTCCTGAGTCAGCAGCTCCGCGACGTCCCGAGCGGGCAGGCGCGGTCGGCCCTCTACCTCGACGCCCACGGCGCCCCGCAGGGGATGTTCGACGTCGTGGCGCTCGAGGACCGTGTCCTGCTCCTCGTACCGGATGCTGAGGACGCCCTCTCGGCAGTCGAACTGCTGGCGAACCGCACGTTCCTGGCCGACGCCACGTTCACGGCCACGGAGTTGCAGGTCCGGGCGCTCCGTGAGCTCGCGGTACCCGACCTCCCCCTGCCCCCGCAGGGCCGCGTGGAGCCGGTCCTGGACACGATCGCCGTGGGGCGTCACGACGGTGCCGATCTCATCGGCTCGATCGACGAGCTCGACGCAGCCGAGCGGCGGCTCGCCGCTCTCGGGGTGGAACGGTCCGACCGGGACCGCCTCGACTCCTGGCGCGTCTCGGCGGGAGAACCCGCGTGGGGGCGTGAGGTCGCCGCACCACACCTGCCCGAGGAGCTCGGTCTGCTGCCGACCCACGTCCACCTGGCGAAGGGCTGCTACCCCGGTCAGGAGGCGGTGGCGCGGATGTGGATGCTCGGGCAACCACGCAGACGCCTGGCGCGGGTCGCGGTCGAAGGACAGGTGCGACCAGGTTGGGAGACGGGTGAGGGCCGTGCGCGGGTCACCGTCACGAGCACCACGGCGGACGGCCGCCAGGCGCTCGCGTTCGTGCCCTCGGGAGCCGGCACCGGCGACACGTTCGCCGGTGACGACGCGACCGTGCGGGTGACCGGGTTCGTCGGCGAGGGCAGGGCCGTGCCCGGGCACGACCCAGCGGTGACCCGTCGCCGCGACCGACGCGTGGGATCGCGGCAGTAGCCTCGCCCGATGACCGCACACGGAACTGACGATCGCGCACGCGCTGCGGGGCGTACGTTCCTCGCCGCCTTCCTCCGAGGGGACGTCCTCGAGCGCGCGACGCGACAGTTGGACGAGCGCTTCGTGGGCCGCCCCGACGAGGTCGTCGAGGCGTTGCGGATCTCGCGCTCCTTGGTGCACGAGCACGCGAAGGTCACCGTGGGGGCGGAGCTCAGCGCGCTGCTCGTCGACCTGCGCCTCAGCACCGACGACATCGCCGATGTTCTCGATCTCGATCCGATGGGAGTTCGGCGCATCGCTCTCCGTGAGGGACTCGACGACCTCGACGCGGCACCATCGCAGGAGGTGGACCTCGAATCCAGGGCTCGCCGTCTGTCAGGCGCGACCTGGCGTCGGTGGGCGGTTCCGGTGGGGCTGGCGCTCGGGGCGCTCGCGCTGATCGTCGTGCTCGGGGGGAGCGGCGGTGGGTCGCTCCGGGTCGAGGAGGCGCGGATGACCGAGACCGTGGACCGGACCGGCGCTCCTGGTGAACCTCGGACGCGCTTCACGGTCGGCGACGACGTGCTGCTGTGGTTCTCCTACGAGGCCGAGGGTGACGCCGACCGGGTGTCAATCACCTGGTGGCGTCAGCGGCGAGACGGCCAGGCCACCCTCTACACCGACAGAAATATCCCTCTCGAGCCCGGCGAGGGCCGCACCGCCAACGTCGCCCTGTCCTCGCTCTACAGCGACGAGCCGGGGTCGTACCGGGTGCAGCTGACCCGTGGCGACGAGGTCCTGACGGACCTCGAGTTCACGATCGAACCCGGGTAGTCAGCCGGTGAGGTCCTCCAGCGCGGCCAGGACCTCCTCAGCGTGCTGCTTGGGCCGTGCCTTCGGCCACACCTTCCCGATCCGACCGTCCGGACGCACGAGGAAGGTCGAGCGGAGTACGCCCTCGTAGGTCCTGCCGTACATCTTCTTCTCGCCCCACGCGCCGTACCGGTCGATCACCTCGCGGTCGGGATCCGCGAGCAGGGTGTGCGGGAGATCGAACTTGTCGCGGAAGCGTGCGTGGGAGGCGACGTCATCAGGACTGATCCCGACGACGGTGGCCCCCGCGGCCTCGAACTCCGACCAGGCATCGCGGATCCCGCACGCCTGGGTGGTGCACCCGGGCGTGTCGTCCTTGGGGTAGAAGTAGATGACCACGGGACCGCCGAGCAGATCCCGCAGCGCGACCCGTTCGCCATCGGCGTCGGGGAGCGTGAACAGGGGCGCCTCGTCACCGGCTTCGAGCAAGGTCACTCCTCGCGTGGCACGTGAGTACCGTACCGTCGCCGAGAGCCGTGCTCGCACCGCGGGCGGAGAGGAGCAGCCGTCGTGACCGCCACGGTCGAGGTCTTCGTCGAGGTCCCCATGGGGTCGCGCAACAAGTACGAGTACGACAGCGCGTCGGGGCGCTTCCACCTCGATCGGATGCTGTTCACGGCGGTCCGCTACCCCGGTGACTACGGCTTCCTGCCTGGCACGCTGGCGCGCGACGGGGATGCGCTCGATGCCCTGGTCGTCCTCGGCGAGCCGACCTTCCCAGGCTGCACGATCACCGCACGGGTGCTCGGGGTCCTGGACATGGAGGACGAGAAGGGACCGGACGAGAAGCTGCTGTGCGTGCCCCAGGACGATCCGCGGTGGCAGCACCTCCAGGTGCTCGACGACGTGCCTGACCACCTGCGGCTCGAGATCGCGCACTTCTTCTCCATCTACAAGGACCTCGAACGCAAGCACGTCAAGGTGCACGGGTGGCGCGGCCGCGACGAAGCGCTCGAGGTGGTCGCCGACTCGCGACGACGCGCGACCGGCGTCGGTCGTTGACTTAGCTGCCCCACCCGAACAGGCGCCGCTTCTTACCCTGATCCTCGCTGGGTTCGGGCGGGGTCTTCGACACCCGCCGGCGCGGCGGTTCAGCCTCGTCGTCATCGTTCTCTTCGTCCTCGAGCGTCAGCCGGGACAGCTCACGGAGCAGCTCGGAGACCTGCGCCGCGCTACGCGGTGCAGACGGCTCGCTCGGTTCGGTCGGCGCCTCAGCCTCCGGCGCTTCCTCGGCTGGCTCCTCGGCGGGGGCTGGCTCCTCGGAGGCTGGCTCGTCGGCGGGTTCGGACGTCGCCGCTGCGCTCTCGGCGACGGTCGGCTCCGGCTCGGCGGCGGCGACGTCCTCGAGGTCGTCGAGCTGGTCGAAGTCGTCCTCGCCCACCTCGGCGAACAGATCCTCGAAGCCCTCGCTCAGCTCGACGTCGCTGGCCATGGCGGGCTGGGGCCCGGGTTCCTCGACTCGCTCGGGTGCGCCGACCTCTGGCGGTGCGGGCTCGGGCTCGACGGCCTGCTCGGGTTGGGCGATCTCGGGCAGATCGGTCGGCACCCACGGTTCCGGTTCCTCGGGCTCCGCAGCCGACGCCGCGGGCCGGTCGGGCTCGGGGCGGTATGGAGGCGGGGCGAGAGCTTCCTCGAGCGCGGCCCCGATGTCGAAGTCCTCCGGTGGCTCGACGTCCTCCGCGGACTCGAGCTCGACCTCGAGGTCGCCGGCGGAGGCCTCGACTGCCGCGCGCTGGAGCTCCTCCTGGGTGTCCACGTCGTCGTCGGGGAGGATCTCGACGGCGCCGAGGAGGGTGAGCCCGTAGACGATCCGTGCGGCCTCGAACTCGCTGTAGCCGAGGTCCGCCGCCAGCTCGCGGACGGAGCGGGTGCCGTCGATGCTCGCGAGCACGGCGAACTCGTCAGGTTCCAGACTGGTCGACATCCCGCCCCTCCCCGTCACGTGGTCGGGGACCGCGTCGAGGTCGGGGATGACGTGCTGGACCTGGTCCCACTCGCTCTGACGTCGCGCGACCGCGACCAGGAGCTGCGCCACGGGGATGTCGACAGGCAGGCTCTCGGCCACGGCGTCGCCAGCGTGGAACGAGTAGACCCCGCGCTCCCACCTGAGGATGTCGAGGAGGGCGTCGAGGATCTGCTCCTGGACGAACACCCGTATCACGTCCTGCGTGACCAGTCCCTCGTCGACCAGGAGCGCCCCGAGCTTGGTGCGCCGGTCGGTGCGGCGCTGACGCTCGAGCGTCTGTTCGAGCTGTTCAGCCGTGACGAAGTCCGCGTTGACCAGTCGGGATCCCAACTGTGCACGGGGCGCCGGCGACATCGCCCAGTAGACGAACCCGCTCCGGAAGAAGATGCGTGCGGTGCCGAGCTCGGACTCGATCTCGAGCGCTCCGGTGGCGTGTGCGTCCGATAGCCCCCGGCACAGGTCGGGGACGGAGCTGTCGGACAAGTGGCCACGCATGCCAGCCATCGTACTGGGAGGGGTCACCGGCTGTGGCTGGCCGGACAACCGCCAGGACGCACGGCGCTACCGTGATAGGTCCGCCGCCGGAGGAGAGACGTGGAGGCTCCAACGACCGTCGCAGGGAGGCCGCTGATCATCACGGTCGCCCCGACCGGTGCCGAGCTGGCGCCCGATGCCCACCCCGCTCTGCCGACGACACCGGAGGCGATCGTCGAGACCGCGGTGGAGTGCGAGGAGGCCGGTGCCCGCGTCGTGCACGTACACGCGCGCGATGGCGAGGGGCGGTCGACGATGGACGTCGGGGTGTTCCGTGAGGTGCTTGCGGGACTGCGGGACCGCACCGAACTGGTCGTGCAGTTCACCACGGGCGGAGCCGTCGGGGACCCCGACGACGCCCGGCTGTCCCCTCTCGATCTGCGTCCGGACATGGCGTCGCTGACGTGTGGGTCGGTCAACTTCGGCGACGAGGTCTTCCTGAACCCGTTCCCGCTGATGCGCCGGCTCTACGAGCGCATGGCTGAGCTCGGGGTCCTGCCCGAGCTCGAGCTGTTCGATGCCGGTCACCTCGTCAACGGCCGACGGCTCGTCGGTGACGAGCCGACCCACCACGTCCACTGCGACCTCGTTCTCGGTGTGCCCGGTGGGTTGACGGGTACCGTGACGGACGTCGTGGACCTCGTGGAACGGATCCCCTCAGGGTGGACGTTCAGTGCCACGGGGATCGGGCGCGCCCACCTCACGGTGACCGCGGCCGCTCTCGCCCTCGGCGGTCACGTCAGGACCGGTTTCGAGGACGTGGTCCACTACGGCCCGGGGCGGCACGCGCGCGACAACGCCGAACTGGTGCAGCGGGTCGTGCGTCTGGGCGACGAGCTCGGTCGTCCCCTGGCCACCGCCGCGGAGACGCGCTCGATCCTCGGGCTATCGTCGGTCGCGAACGCAGCGTGACCGGCTGACCGTTCCACGAAGTGGGGCTTGAGGAGACACCTTCCACTGCCGAAGAACCGAGAGGGGGAACGATGGACGAGGAGGACACCGACATGACCGCGGAGAACGTGAGCAGGCGTCGGCTCGACCGCGTGATGGATGAGGACTACCTCGTGGGGTTGTCCGAGCGTCGCACGGACGAGATCCGCCGGATGCGGGATGAGTGCGAGGAGGAGGAGAGCGGGATCTCCTACGCGCGCCGTCTCCTGCAGGGCAAGCTCGACATCCTGCGTGCGGAGCTCCTGCGGCGCCGCGATGCCGGGAGTGAACGGGCCGCGTCGGTGCTCGAGTCCCTCCCGAGCCTGCTCAGCGATGACGGACCCACCACCTCCCCCGTCCGGGCGCGGGTGCCCCGTTTCCTCGTCCCTCCCTCGGTCCAGCACCACCGGAGGGAGGTCGAGCGGGTCGCCGACGACGACGTGCTGGCGACCATGGGGAAGCGCGAGGATGACGAACTTGCCGAGATCGTCGAGTCCCTGTCGGCGAAGGAGCGCGAGCTGTCCGATCTACGGCGGGGGTTGCTGGACCGCATCGACCGTCTCCAGGACGAACTGGCCGGTCGCTACAAGCTCGGGACGGCGGACGTCGCCGAGCTGCTGGGAGGCTGATCCACCGACCGGAGGTGCTCAAGCAGGCCGGAGGCCGGTAGCACGACCCGGAGGTGCTCAAGCAGGCCGGAGGCCGGTAGCACGACCCGGAGGTGCTCAAGCAGGCCGGAGGCCGGTAGCACGACGGGCCAGTCGTACACTCACGAGCCGAAGGAGGGAGCGTTGTCGCACCGGGTCCTCGTCGCCGATGACGACAACGTGACCCTCGACGTGCTCAGGGCCATCCTCGACCTCGACGAGTTCGAGGTCGAGACCGCCGCCGACGGCACCGAGGCGCTGGAACGTGCGCGGACCGTTCGCTTCGATGTCGTCGTCCTCGACGTCATGATGCCCGGGCTCAACGGCTTCGAGGTCTGCCGCGCTCTCAAGGACGACCCCGCGACCGCCTCGGTACCGGTCGTGCTCCTCACCGCGCGAGACCGTGAGGAGGACCGCGCTGAGGGGATCGCGGCGGGCTGTGACGCCTACCTGACCAAGCCCTTCTCGCCCCTGCACCTCATCGAGGTCCTCTCCGAGCTCGGCCTGGACCGGAGCGGTACCTGATGGACCCGAGCCAGGTCGAGGACCTCGACCGGATGCAGCGCCAGCTCGTCGTGTTCGCCCAGGAGCTGAACGAGGTCTACTCACGCGAGCGGGCTCGGCGTGAGGAGGCCGAGGCGGCCCTAACCGAGCTGCGGCACTCGTACCTCTCGATGGTCAAGACACTCGCGCTGGTGTGTGAGATGAAGGACAACTACACCCGCCACCACCTCGATCGGACGTTCCAGTACGCGGTCGCGTTGACGCGGCGGACGGCCCCGGACTTCAGCAGCGAGGCCGCCGTGCAGTACGGGTTCCTGCTGCACGACATCGGCAAGGTCGGGATCCCGGACGCCATCCTCAACAAGCCCGGTCCACTCGACGACGACGAGTGGAAGGTCATGCGGACGCATCCGCTCATCGGCCTGCAACTCGTCGCCCCCATCAAGTTCCTCGGCGAGGCGGTGCAGATCATCAAGTCCCACCACGAGCGTTGGGACGGCAAGGGCTACCCCGAGGGACGCGCCGGCGAGGACATCTACCTCCCGGCGAGGGTGTTCTCGATAGTGGACACCTTCGATGCCATGACCTCCGATCGCCCGTACCGCAAGGGACTGCCCGTTCACGTCGCGATGGAGGAGATCGAGCGCAACGGTGGCACCCAGTTCGATCCCGACCTGGCGCGTGAGTTCCTCGTGCTGTGCGATGAGCTGCGGCTGACCGAGGGCGGACCGTCCGGGCTGACCCTCGTCAAGTGACCGCATCGGTCCTCGTCGAGACCACCCGCACCGACATCCACACGGCAGTCGAGTCCGTGGAGTCCCGGTTCCACGGGCACGTCGTCGTGACGGGCGGGGACGGGGGCACCATCGCGGCGCTCGGGGAAGCCGAGCGGCCCACGTTCATCCGCTCGGCTGCCAAGCCGTTCCAGGCGGCGGCGTGCCTGGACCTGCTTCGCGGTGTGGTCGCCGACCTCAGCTCCGAGCTCGTCGCCGTGGGATGGTCCTCTCACCGGGCGGAACCGGCGCACGTCGAGGCCGTGGCTCGACTGTGCGACCTCGCTCAGCTCGATCCTCGGGACCTCACCTGCCCTCCAGCCCGCCCCGCCGACGATCCCGCGGCTCCGCTCGCTCCGATCCACCACAACTGCTCCGGCAAGCACGCGTTGTTCGCGGTCACGGGTCGCCGCCTCGGGATCGGGCGCGACGAGCTCCTCGACCCAGCAGGGGCGCTGCAGACGCACGTGCTCGATCGGCTCCAACGTGACATCGGCCACGCGACCGCCGTCGCGGTCGACGGGTGTGGCGCACCGGCGGTGGAGGTCCCGCTGCGCGCCCTCGCGGCCGCGTACGGTCGGGTGAGCATGGCGTCGGGAACCCTGGGGGAGGTCGTCGCGGCGGGGCGCGCGCACCCCCATCTCGTCGGAGGTCGAGGACGCATCGAGACGGCCCTGTTGGCGCACGACGTCGTGGCGAAGGTCGGCGCCGAAGGGGTCTACGGCATCGGTCACGGGGGCGTCGGGATAGCGGTCAAGGTCGAGTCCGGCGTCGTGGAGGCCGCCGCAGTCACGGCGCACCACCTCGTCAGCAGCCTGGGCTGGTATCCCGCTGATGCGTGGTCACCGGACCCGATCATCGGCGGCGGACGTCCGACCGGTCGCTGGCGTGCTGCCCCAGACCTGATCGCGTTCGCCGAGACCCTCGCGTCCCGGGTGGGTTCGGTCCGCAAGGGCGGGTAGGTCAGCACCACGTTGGGTAGCCTCGCACGGCCGAGTCCGAGCGAGGAGCGACCGTGGCCGACGCCGCCGGGGACGACCGGACCTCCGAGTCCGGCGGTCCCTCGCGCCTGCGCGACCTCGGGTCGTACATCCGTGACCAGCGCAACCGCGCCCAACTGTCGCTGCGCAACCTCGCGAAGCTGGCCGGCGTGTCCAACCCCTACCTGTCGCAGATCGAACGCGGGCTGCGCAAGCCCTCGGCCGAGATCCTGCAGGCCATCGCCAAGGCCCTACGCATCTCGGCGGAGACGCTGTACGTCAAGGCAGGCATCCTCGAGGAGCGGGGCGACGAACTCGATGTCGAGGCGGCGCTGGCGCTCGACGGCCACCTCACCGACGCACAGAAGCAGGCGCTCATCGAGATGTACCGCTCGTTCCGCCAGCTCGTCGAGCTCCGCGGTGACGACGAGGAGGCGGGTGGGCTCCGAGGGCTCGTCGAGCGTCTCACGACGACCGGTGACGATCGCGAGGACGACGAGCCCGACACCGCTCCAGACGAGGCCTCCGAGGGCACCGCCTGAGGGAGCGTCAGCTGTCACGAGCAGGAGCCACAGTTGCTCGACATCCGCTCGGTCGACGGCGTTCCCGACGCACGTGAGCTGACCACGTGGAGCGAGCTCGTCGCTGTGGATCCGGACGCCACGATCTTCCACACCCCCCGCTTCCTGAGGGCGTGGTCGGCGGTCCTCGGTGATCGCGTGGAACCACGGCTCAAGTGGCTCTCGCGGGATGGCGCTGTCGTCGGAGTCGTGCCGGAGGAGCTGGAGGACGTCGGCTCATCCGATCGACCCGTCCGTGAGCTGCGGTTCCTCGGCGGTACCGAGGTCACCGACTACGTCGGCCCAGTGGCCGTGCCCGCCGACCGTGGGGCGGTCGCGCAGGCCTGGACCGCATCGCTGCTCGACGACCCCGCCTGGGACCGCGTCGTCGCAGCCGGCCTACCGGAGGACACGGGCTGGGCTTCCCTGATCGAGCAGCATGCCCGGTCGGTCGGCCTGTCGGTGCAGACCGAGACGGAGGACGTCTGTCCCCGCGTTGACATCGCGGACGGGCCCGACGCCTGGCTCGATTCCCTCGGCTCCAAGGAGCGGCACGAGCTGCAGCGCAAGGCGCGCAAGCTCGCCCGTGAGCTGGGTGGACTCGAGGTCGTGACCGCCCCGCCCGACGATGCGCTCGGGGCGCTCGGGTCGTTCCTCGATCTGGCCTCCCAGGCGAGCGGAGCCAAGGGTCGGTTCTTCGTGGACGACCGGATGCGCCGCTTCTTCGGGGCGCTCGTCGAGGAGTTCGCCCCGGACGGCACGCTGCGCATCGACCGGCTCGTCGTCGCCGGCCAGACCGCCGCTGCCACCGTGTCGCTGCTCCACCGTGGCGTGTTCAGCCTCTACAACTCGTCTTTCGACCAGGGATTGGGAACGTACGCCCCTGGCATGGTGTTGGTCACGGAGCTCGTCCAGGACGCTGCCCGCAGTGGCTGCGCCACGTTCGACCTCTTGCGCGGCGACGAGCCCTACAAGTACCGGTTCGGTGCGACCGAGCGTCGGCTCGTCCGCCTGACCCTGACGAGGAGTTGACGGCTTGGTGCGCCACGTCGGACTGATCACGGTCCACACGAGTCCGCTGGCCCAACCAGGGACGGGCGACGGTGGCGGCCTGAACGTCTACGTCCTCGAGGTCGCGCGTGATCTGGCGCAGCGCGGTATCGAGGTCGACGTGTTCACGCGCGCGGTCACCCCGTCGGCGCCACCGCGCGTCGAGGTCGAGACCGGGGTCCGCGTCCACCACGTCGTGGCGGGCCCGACGCGGCCCCTCCTCAAGGAGGAGTTGCACGCGTTCGTGCCCGAGTTCGCACGCGCGGTACTCCGACGTCCCGAGTCCGCCGAACTCGACATCATCCACAGCCACTACTGGCTGTCGGGCTGGGTGGGTCGCCACGTCGGGACGCACCTAGGCATCCCCCTCGTTCACACCTTCCACACGCTCGGGGTCGTGAAGAACGCGGCGCTCGCCGACTTCGACGTGCCCGAACCTCCGGCGCGTCTCGACTACGAACGTCGCCTCGCCGCCGAGGCCGACCACCTCGTGGCGTTGACGTGCGGCGAGGCGCGGCTGCTCCACCGCACCTTCGGGACGTCAGGCGCGCGCATCAGCGTCGTCCCTGCCGGCGTCGATCTCGACCTTTTCCAGCCCCAGGCCGAAGAGCGTGGCGATGACCCCGAGCCACGGCTGCTGTTCGTCGGACGACTCCAGCCGATCAAGGCTCCGGACGTGGCCGTGCGTACGCTCGCGGAGCTCCACCGGACCCACCCGCGCACACGCCTGCGCATCATCGGGGGGGTCTCGGGGACCGGAGCGGGACGCAGCGGACCGGACCAGCTGCTCGCCCTCGCGAAGCGCCTGGGCGTGAGCGAGCACGTCGAGGTGCACCCGGCGCGGCCACAGGCGCAACTCGCCGCGGTGTACCGCGAGGCGGACGTCGTCGTCGTCCCCAGTCGCAGCGAGAGCTTCAGTCTGGTGGCGCTCGAAGCCCAGGCATCGGGCACGCCCGTGGTCGCCGCTCACGTCGGCGGACTCGCGGATGTCGTTCGGGGCGGATCGCTCGTGAGCGGGCACGACCCGGTCGCTCACGCCGATGCCGTCCGCCGGTTCCTCGACGACGCGGAGCTGACGCGAGCTACCGGGCTCCGCGGCCGGGCCCACGCTCAGCGGTTCTCGTGGCAGGGCGTCGTCGACGGACTCCTCGAGGTCTACGCTCGTGCACGTCAGCCTGCTCTTCGCGCCGCCGGTTGAGGAACGCCACGGTGGACCCTGAACGCGCCCGCGAGGTCCTGCTCGGCGCACTCGACGATGCCGGACTCGAGACGGAGGATGTGGGCGACGACCGTTGGATGACGATGCTGTCGGGGCAGTGGAAGCGGACGATCCCGGTGATGCTGCACCTCGGCGAGCGCACGTTGCGTGTGACATCGCTGTTCTGCGCCGACCCTGATCAGGGGCACGAGGAGGTCTACCGCATCCTCCTGCGGCGCAACCAGCGCACGCACGGTGTGCACTTCGCGCTGGATGACGAGGGCGACGTGATCCTCACCGGGGGGATCGCGCTGGATGCCCTCGACGAGGAGGCCGTGGACCACCTGCTGGGAGCCGTCCTCGCGACCGCTGACGAGACCTACAACCAGGTTCTACGTGCCGGTTTCGCGGACTACATCGACCGCGAACAGAGGTGGCGCGCCGCCAACGAGCTCCCGGCCAACCCCGTGTCCGAGGCCCCTTGAGGGACTAGTCCGTTCGAGTCCCCGTTTCCCGCCCAACCGGGTGATGGCCGATGTGTCGGCCCGGCGGTTGCATAGAGCCACATCGTCGTCCCGTAGGTCGGACGACACCCTCCTAGTGGGAGATCAGGGGAATGCTCGCACGCAAGCTCACCGGCCTGGCGGCCGCTGCCCTCGCTCTCGGGCTCGTCGGGGTCACCACGACCGGCGACCGGGCGGTCGGTACGGCCCTGACCGACATGACCGCGGTGGAGTTCGAGGTACACGGCCTCGACGTCCCATCGGTCACCATCGCTGACATCGCCACCTACGCGTCGACCGATACGAACGCGGCCGAGAACGTGATCGGGAACGGCGCGCCGTTCGCGCTCGCGGACATCCTGCCGGTGGTGGTCGGCGACCAAGCGATCGGAGCCATCCAGGCCCGCTCGAACGGCGCCAACTCCAACTCTGGTTCCGCCCTCGCCCAGACGTTGGGCCTCCTCGACGTCGAGATCAACCCCGCGAAGGTCACGGCGGCCGCCACGGCCCAGGAAGCCACGGCGGTCGCCGAGCTCGCGACCGCGCAGATCGAGTCGGTGGCCGACGTCCTCGGCCTGGACTTCGAAGTCAACACCGCGGGTATCGCCAGCCGTGTGACGCAGGGCTCGGCGTCAGCGAGCCAAGGCCTCGAAGTCACCGGTGTCAACGTCACCCTCGGAGACCTGCTGCCCGCCGACCTCCTCGGCCAGCTCCCACTCGGCACCCTGATGGCCCTCCTCGAGGCGCTCCCGGTCGACGTGAGCGTCGACGTCGAAGCCATGGTCGACGCGATCACCGGTGCCGTGGACGCGGTGGCGACGGCCGTCGCCGGCCTCACTGAGGCGAGCGCTGCCCTCGCGGACGCCGTCGCTGCGGCCCTGGACACCCAGGCGCTCGTCGCGGAGCTCACCGCGGACGCAGCTCTCACGACGCCTGGAGACCTACTCGACCTGGTGACCAAGTACGCCACCGAGTGCCCTGACGCTGACGTCACCGACATCCTCGACTGCGTGGGGGGTCTGCTGGCCGACGCGGAGGCACGGCTCCTGCTCGACCTCGACGCGGTCACGCAGGCGGTGGGCGTCGTCGTCACGTTGATCGGCGACCTCGGGGACGCGCTGAACGACCTCGTCGACGCGCTGACCTCGGTCGACGGGACCGACCTCGACGCGGTGCTCGACGCACTCGCCGGGGGTGAGCTGCTCGACATCGGCGCGATCCAGGTCGGCGTCATCGCCACCGCCACGGATGCCGCCGAAACCACGAACGCGACGGTCGGCTGCAACGAGGTTCCGGTCCGTGCGCTCGGCATCGACATCGTCACGCCGAGCTGCCGTGAGCCGCTCGAGACGACCTCCGCAGTCGCGGCTCAGGTCACCGGAGCCGTCGAGGGCGTCATCGGGATCCTCCCGCTCGTCGCGGACATCGTCCCGGACGTCCGCTTCGGGATGTTCACCGACCTCGTCGAGTCGACGAGCACCGACGGCACGTACAACCGTGCGAACGCCGGTGTGACCGCGTTGGAGCTCGGGATCGACCCCGTGACCCTGTGCGCCGACTGCATCGTCGACGGACTGCTCGAGGACGTGCTCGGCCTCGCCGGGGACGTGGTCGGCAACGTCGCGTTGCCGGAGGGCACCGTGCTGGACGGGCTCGGACTGACCGATCTCGTGGACGACATCGACGGTGCGGCCGCGGCGCTGCCGGACCTCGACACGCTGACAGCAACCCTGCAGGGCCTGCTCGACGCGCTACCGCTGGATGGGCTCGTCGAGGACGTGACCGTGCCTGGGTTCGACCTCGTGGTCGATCCCGTGAGCACGGCCAGTTTCGCGGTCGTCCCTGCGGCGGCGCCCCCGGCCGCGCCGAACCCGCCCGCCAGCCCGACGACGCCTGGCGCCCCGTCGCTGCCCACGACGGGCGGCGGGTTCGCGCTCCTCGGCGGACTGCTCGCCGCAGGTGCGCTCGCGTTCCGTCGACGCGGCTGATCCCTTCAGGCACCGACGTACCTGAGTTGTGCTACCGCCCTCCGGGCTACTTGAGCACCTGAGTTGTGCTACCGCCCTCCGGGCTACTTGAGCACGTCGATGGCCCCGCTCCGGCGGGGCCATCCGCGTGCGTGGCACCGTTACGCTGCCCGCGGTTCGGACCACCGCCGATCGGGAGAACGGATGCTGCTGCGCCGGCTCCTCATCGCCGCGTCAGAGAGCCAGGGGCTGCGACGGCTCGCCACCGATGTGCCCGTCACCCGAAACGTCGCGTTGCGGTTCGTCGCGGGAGAGACGCTCGCTGAAGCTCTCGAGGTCACGGGGGACCTGAACCGGCGGGGCATGCGGGTGAGCCTGGACTACCTCGGCGAATCCGTCCACGACGCCGAGGTCGCGCGCCAGGCCGCGAGCGTCTACCTGGACGCGCTCGACCAGCTCGAGCGGGTCGGCCTCGACTGCTCGATCTCGGTCAAGCTCACGCAGGTCGGACTCGACGTCTCCGAGGACGTCTGCCGCGACCTGGTGAGCTCCATCTGTCGGCGCGCTGCGGCTGGCGGCCGGCACGTCACCATCGACATGGAGAGCAGCGTCTACACCCAGCGCACCGTGGATCTGGTCACCGATCTGCGGAAGGCCGGTCACGACAACGTCGGATGTGCCGTGCAGTCCTACCTGCGCCGGACCGCCGCGGACGTGTCGGCACTGACCGACCTGCAGGCATCGCTGCGGCTGTGCAAGGGGGCGTACGCCGAGCCGGCGGCCGTCGCGTTCCAGAGCGACGACGAGGTCGACGCCAGCTACGCCCGACTCGCGGAGCAGCTCCTGCGCAGCGACACCTACCCCCGGTTCGCCACCCACGATCACCGCTTGATCCACCGCATCCGCAACGTCGCTGCACGTCTGCAGCGGCCTCCAGACAGCTACGAGTTCCAGATGCTCTACGGGGTGCGGGAGCCGTTGCAGGGACGCATCGTCGGACTGGGTCATCCTCTGCGGGTCTACGTTCCCTTCGGCGGCGAGTGGTACCCCTACCTCGTGCGACGGCTCGCCGAGCGCCCCGCCAACCTCACCTTCTTCGTGCGAGCGCTGCTCGGTCGACGCGCGAACTGACCAGGAGGTCGACGTGGACGGAACGCTCGCCATCATCGGGGCGGGCCGCATGGGCGAGGCGCTGCTCAGCGGGCTGCTGCGGTCCGCGTGGGTCGAACCGGCGCAGGTGGTCTGCACCGCTCGGCGCACGGAGCGTTGCGACGAGTTGCACGAGACCTACGGCGTCTCCGCGACGACCGACAACGTCGCCGCTATCGAGGCCGCGGACGTCGTCGTCCTCGCCGTCAAGCCCCAGACCATCCACCAGCTGCTCGAGCAGGTGGGCAGCGCGTTCCACGCGGGCCAGACGGTGATCAGCGTGATCGCCGGGGTCCCCACGTCCGCGCTCGAGCGCTACCTACCCGACGAGATCCCCGTGGTCCGGGTCATGAGTAACGTCCCCGTCCAGGTCGACGAGGCGATGTCCGTCGTGACGGCGGGGAGCCACGCCACCGAGGCGGATCTCGACGTCGCAACTGAGATCCTCAGCCACGTCGGTCGCGTCCTGCGGCTGGCCGAAGAGCACCTCGACGCCGTCACCGCGCTGTCGGGCTCGGGTCCGGCCTACTTCTTCCTACTCGCCGAGGCGATGATCGACGCCGGGATCCTGCTCGGACTGCCCCGTGATGTCTCGACGGACCTGATCGTGCAGACCATGGTCGGCTCGGCCAAGATGCTCCGGGACACCGGCCGCCACCCGGTCGAGCTGCGCGAGATGGTCACCTCGCCGGGCGGGACGACCATCGCCGCCGTGCGTGAGCTCGAGCAGGCGCGGGTCCGCGCCGCTTTCCTCAACGCCATCGAGGCCGCGAAGCGGCGCAGCGAGGAGCTCGCCGGCCCCCACTAGACGCGGCCGACTAGGAGGTCGCGGTCCACCACGGCCACCAGCCCGCATCCCCGGGTGCGCGCGGCGACCGCGGTCGCGTCGCCGGCGAGGACCGTGGCGGTGACGGTCGTCCACGGGTTCACCCGCACCACGCCGGCGGCGGTCGCGACGTGGAGGTAGCCGTCGGCGACCGTCATGGCCCTCACGCTGGCGCCCACGTCGACGCGCCAGACGACCTCGGGGACGGACGGGTCGATCGTGAAGACGATTCCACCGTCCGTCACGCCCACGGGGTGTCCGTCCACGACCTCGAGGCCGACGATCGCCGTGGCCCCCGGCACCGGCACGAGGTCCCACTCCGGCGTCGCGCTCAGATCGCGGTAGGCCCCGACCACGGCCTCGCGCGCGAGGGGCTCGGCGCCGATCCCTCCCCAGATCTCGCTCCCTAGCAGCAGCACCCCGCCGTCGCTGGTGAGTGCTCGTACTCCCTGCCAGGGGATGACGTCCTTGAGCACGACGGGACCGCGGCCGGGATCGATGACGGCCAGAGCGCCCCCGAGACGACCGTAGTCGGGCTGGGTGGCGATCACGATACGGCCCGTGCCAGGGACGACCTCGATGTCGCGCGGCCGGATCTGGGCGTCGCCGACGCGGAGGGTGAGCTGCTGCGGGCTGCCCGTGCCATCGAGCCGCCACAGCTCACCGTCGGGGTACAGCGCGGCGAGGACAGCGTCGCTGGCCGCGGCGAGCACCTTCGGCTCGCCAGGTGCCCGGTGCTGGTGGCGTTGGCCGCTCTCGAGGTCGAGCACGTCGAGCTGCCAGTGACCGCCGACGTGGACCTTGGTGCCGCGGACCAGCAGGCTCTGGGCGGGCTCCGGGCCCGGCTCGAGCCCGATCTCGGCCAGTCCTCGGACCTCCGTCGCACCGCTCGCGCGGTCGTAGGTCCAGATCACACCCGAGCCTCCGACACCGGTGATGGTGTCGAGCTCGACGAACAGCGCTCGTGTCTCCTCGGCGTCGAGCGGATGGGCCAGCTGACGCAGCTCCTCGGTGTCGAGGTCGTAGCGCCAGAGGCGACCGGATCGCGTGGTGAAGAACACCTCGCGGCCCGCGAGCGTGATGGTGCTGATCGCCGCTCTTGCGCCCGTCTCCGCACGGACCACCTCGACGTCATCGGGGTTCTCGGTGTCGAGGGTCACGAGCAACCCCGATGGCCACGTGCCGGCGACCACGGTGCTGGCCTCCACGGCCAGGTCGTAGACGAACGCCTCGCCCCTCAGCTGCTCCTCCGCGAGGTGCACCTGCTCGTTCGTGACCCGATCGATGCGGACGAGGGCTGCCTCCGGGCCGATCCCGGCGAACACGTGCTGCCTCGTCGCGGCGATGCTGCGGACGTACTCCTGGCCCGCCACGACTTGCGGCCACGACCGGGTGGTGGCCTGGAGGGGGTCGTACTCGAACACCGCGCCTCCGGGGAACGTCCCTCCGTAGATGCGGCCGTCGGGTGACGTCGTGAGGTCCCAGAACTGGCGTTCCCCCGCTACCCGGGCCACGCGACGGGCTACCCCCCTTGCCCGATCGATGCGGTACAGATCGGGGTGGTCGGTGCCACCGACGTAGACCGCGCCCGCGTGCGCAGTCGCCGCCCAGGCGCCGCGGATGGTCGGCATCTGCACGACCTGCGAGACCCGTCCGGTCAGCGTGTCGACGTGCGCGGCGACCGCCGGCTCGCGGTGACGGGTGACGACCCACGGTCCCGCTGGGGTCGCGACGGCCGCGGTGACGGCGACGCCGACGGTGGCCGGCCCCCGGTTCGTGTGCGCGGCCGTACGACAGAGCCTGACGTCGCGCGTCCGCTCGGCGGTCGCGGTGCAGACCGCTTCCTCGCCCCCCAGCACGACGATGCGATCCGGATCGAGTCGGCCGATCTCACGTGCGACGGCTGCAGGCAACGATCCGCACGAGGGCACGAGCAGGATCGGTCCCCCGGTGAGGATCCCCGCCGCGACGGCATCAGCGAGTCCGTCGGCGCGTGCCAGGTACACGGCGGTGGCACCGGCTGGGAACTCGTGCTCCGAGATGGCAACGGCGGTCGTCGTCCGGGTGGGGCCGGCCAGCCGCGCGCGTGTCCTGCCCCGAGCCGCCTGGACCAGGGTCCGTTCGCACACCGCGGCCTCACCTCCCAGGGCGAACACCCGGGAGGGATCCAGTCGGTCGATCTCGGCGCTCACGATCGCGGGCACGCCGGCGCACGACGGTACGAGCAGCACGGGTCCGTCCGTCAGCGCGCCCGCCGCGACGGCGTCTGCGAGTTCGTCCGCGCGGGCCAGGTAGACGCTGTCCGCCCGCATCGGGAACGATCGCCGTGCGATCGTCGCCGCCGTCTCGATCCGGGACGCCCCCGCGAGACGATCGGTGGGCCGCTCGGATCCGGCGACCGCCTCCAGCGTCTCGTCACATAGCGCCGAGGTGCCACCGAGCGCCGTCACGCGGTCGGGGTCGATCCTCGCGATGGTCCGGTGCACCACCGAGGGAACCCCATCGCACGACGGGATCAAGAGGACGGGACCATCACGCAGGGACCCGGCCGCCACCGCATCGGCGAGGACGTCGGCACGCGCGAGGTACACCCGTGGTGCCCCGTCGGGGAACGCCCTCGTGGCGATGGCGGCTGCGGTGTCGATCCGTGTGTCTCCCGCGAGGCGCTCGACGACGCGCTCACCGGACGCTCCTGACACCGGAGTCGCGACGAGCAGGCACGCCAGCACGACGAGCCACCACGCACGCTGCATTCGGACTCTCCCCGCATCGGACCGCGAGGAGGATAGGCGCCCGACCCGGTCGTAGCCGGGCGCCCGGTTGCGGGCGTGGTTACCCTCGGACGTACCGAGGGAGTGACTGTGACCGGACCGGCTGGGGTGGCGCTGGTGTGGGACCCTGCCCTGGCCCGGTACGACTTCGGACCTCAGCATCCACTCGCGCCGGTCCGGGTCGAGTTGACCGTCGCGCTCATCGAGGCGCTCGGGCTGAGCACCGGACCGTCGGTGCGGGTGGTGGCGCCGGGGTCGTACGACGAGGACGAGCTACTGCGCCTGCACCGGCCCGACTTCGTCGAGGCGGTGCAGCGGGTCAGCGCCGATCCGAGCATCCGCGCCGATCTGGTCCACGGTCTGGGTCCCGGAGACAACCCGATCTTCCCCGACATGCACGCAGCCTCGATGGCGGTCTGCGCCGCGTCGAAGCAGGCTGCACGGGTCATGTGGGAGGGCCAAGCCGCGCACGCCTTCAACCCGGCGGGTGGGCTGCACCACGCCATGCCCGACCGGGCAGCCGGGTTCTGCATCTACAACGATCCGGCCGTCGCGATCGACTGGTTGCTGGAGCATGGTGCGGGACGTGTCTGCTACCTCGACGTCGATGTGCACCACGGTGACGGGGTGCAGGAGATGTTCATCGACGATCCGCGCGTGCTGACCATCTCCCTGCACGAGTCCGGGCGGTTCCTGTTCCCTGGCACCGGCTTCCCGGACGAGATCGGAGGACCCGGTGCCGAGGGGTCGTCGGCCAACGTTCCCTTCCATCCCGGCACCACCGGCCCGATCTGGTTCGAGGCGTTCGACCAGGTCGTCGTCCCGCTCGTCACCGCGTTCGCCCCGGACGTGCTCGTGACCCAGCTCGGCTGCGACACGCACGCGACCGATCCGCTCGCGCACCTGGCGCTGCGGATGGATGACTACCGCGCCTTGGCTGCGCGCATCCACGAGCTCGCGCATCACGCGGCCGGTGGGCGCTGGGTGGCGACGGGCGGCGGCGGCTACCAGATCGTCCAGGTCGTGCCGCGAGCCTGGGCCACGATGTTCGCGGCGATGGTCGGCGCTGACGCCCCGACCCGGGTGCCCGAGCGGTGGCAGCAGCTCGCACGCGAGCGCACCGGGCGCGATGCACCGGTGGACTTCGACGATCCCGGGCTGGTCCAGGAGGGCGTCGAGCGGCAGGCGCGTCGCGCCGCCGACGAGGCGGTCGCGGCCGTGCGCCGCCTCATCCTGCCGCGGCACGGGATCCCGGCGTGGGCCGCCGGGCGGCGGCGGTAGGCGTGGCAGTACACTGGCCAACATGAGGCGCGAACTGCTCACTGCTGCCGAGGTAGCTGACCAGCTACGGGTCTCGACCATGACCGTCTACCGGCTGATCCGCAGCGGCGAGCTGCCCGCGGTCCGGGTCGGACGCAACTACCGCGTGGCTGCCGAGGCTCTGGACGAGTACCTGCAGGCGCAGCTCGTCAACGTCGACGAGGCCGCGAACCCGGACTGATCGTGGCGACCTACGACGTCGTCACGTTCCTCAGCGACTTCGGTCGTCGCGACATCTTCGTGGGGGTCTGCCACGGCGTCCTGGCGCGTGGAGCGCCCCATGCCCGCGTGATCGACCTGACGCACGAGGTCCCAGCGCACGATGTCCTGACCGGTGCGCTGCTGCTGGCCCGGGCCGTTGCTCACCTCCCGTCCGCCGTGCACCTCGCCGTCGTGGATCCGGGCGTCGGGACCGACCGCCGGGGTATCGCGCTCGCCGTGGCCCGTGGTGATGTCCTGGTCGGCCCCGACAACGGGCTGCTCCTCCCCGCCACCGACGAGCTGGGTGGCGTGATCGAGGCCTACGGTCTCCCGGCGAACCGGACCGCCTCGGCCACCTTCGACGGCCGCGACGTGTTCGCTCCTGCCGCGGCGCGGATCGCCTCCGGGAAGCAGCTTGCGGAGCTGGGTCCACCGATCACCGATCTGAAGACGGTCACGGTTCCCGTCGCCGAGGTGGAGGAGGCGTCCGTGCACTGTCGTGTGCTCCTCGTCGACCGGTTCGGCAACTGCCAGCTCTCGGCCACCCCGGCTGACGCGGCGGCAGCAGGTCTGCCAGACGTGATGTCGGTGACGACCCCGAGGGCGGAGCACCGTGCCCATCGGGTCCGTGCCTTCGGGGACCTCGAACCACACCATCTCGGGCTCATCGAGGACAGCGACGGCCAGCTCGCTCTGGTCCTGCCGCGCGCTGCGGCCGCTGCGGAGCTGGGGATCGAGCCGGGCGACCGCATCGTCTTGCGCCCTTGATCGACCGGTCGTACACGGCGGGGGAGCTCGTGGCCGTATCTGCTTGACTTGGCGGTTCCCGATCCCCGAGTCCCGTAGGAGGTCCCACACCGTGGTCGACGCTCGCCGCGTCCTGGTGACCGGCATCTCCGGCACGCTCGCCGGGCTGCTGGCTCGACGTCTCGAGGAGCGCGACGACATCGCCTACCTCGTCGGGGTCGACGTGCGCGAGCCTCGACACGACCTGAGCCGCACCGAGTTCGTCCGTGCGGACATCCGCAACCCCCTCGTCGCCCGCATCATCACGGCCACCGAGGTCGACACGATCGTGCACCTCGGGACGCTCACGGCGCCGGGTCGCGCAGGTGGACGCACCCGCATGAAGGAGCAGAACGTCATCGGTGGGATGCAGCTGCTGGCGGCCGCCCAGAAGTCGCAGACCGTCGAGCGGTTCGTGCTCAAGTCGACCACCGCGGTCTACGGCAGCGACTACAGCGACCCGGCGCTGTTCCGCGAGGACAACACGCCCCGGGTGCCCCCCAAGAGCGGGTACGCGAAGGACGCGACCGAGGTCGAGGGCTACGCACGGGCTTACGGACGTCGCCGCAAGGACGCGACCCTGACGATCCTCCGCTTCGCGAACTTCCTCGGTCCGCGGGTCGAGTCGGCGATGGGTGCGTACTTCTCGCTGCCGGTCATCCCGTCCGTGCTCGGGTTCGATCCGCGTCTGCAGTTCTGCCACGAGGACGATGCGGTCGAGGTGCTGTTCCGGTCGGTGACCGAGGACCACCCAGGGATCTACAACGTCGCGGGTGAGGGGACGCTGTTCCTATCCCAGTGCGTCCGCATCGCTGGTCGTGTGCCGGCGCCGGTGCCGTTGCCGCTGGTCAGCGCGGTCGCGTCGTTGGTGCGCCGCACGGGGCGGGTCGACTTCTCGCCGGAGCAGCTGCGGTTCCTGCAGTTCGGTCGGGTGGGAGACACCGCTCGGCTCCGCGAGCAGTTCGGCTACGAACCGGAGTACACCACCCGCGAGACCTTCGAGGACTTCGTCCGCACCCGTCGGATCCGTGGCCTGGTCCACCGCGACGACGTCGTGCGGTGGGAGCGTGAGCTGTACGACTTCATCCAGCGGCATGGTCAGGAACGCTTCGCCGGCTCCCGGAGAGGAGGCTGAGGGTGGCGGACACCGACGCGGAAGCACAGGTCATCTCGATGGCCGAGCAGCGCGCCGCCCGGCACGGCCGGGCGCGTTGCGCCGCGTTGACCAACGAGGGTCGACCGTGCCGCAACTACGCCGTCGAGGCGGGCTTCTGCCGCGTACATGCGCCCAGCGACGACGACGCCCCGCCCGCATCCGCCGACGTCCCCGAGCCGGAGCCGGCACGTCCCGAGGGCGGCATCGAGCTGCTGGCGGGGTTGCAGGCGGTACTCGGCGACGGCTGGACCGATCACGTGCGCGACGTCGCCGGCTTCCTCCGACGTCGTATCACCGGCGACTACGACGTCGACCCCTTCGGTCTCGACACCGACTTCCTCGACCACGTCTTCCTGCCACTGGTGCGGCCGCTGCACCGTTACTACTGGCGCATCCGCAGCATCGGCGCCGAGCGCATCCCCGAGGGCGGCGCGCTGGTCGTCGCCAACCACGCGGGGACGCTTCCCATCGACGGGCTCATGACCAAGCTGGACCTGTACGAGCAGACCGGCCGTCACGCCCGTGAGCTCGGGGCGGACCTGGTGTTCCGGCTGCCCTTCAGCGGCCACATGGGGCGCAAGACCGGCGCCACGCTGGCGTCGAACGAGGACGCCGAGCGGCTCCTCACCAGCGGTGAACTCGTGGCCGTATGGCCCGAGGGGTTCAAGGGCGTCGGCAAGCCGTGGAGCGAGCGCTACAAGCTGCAGCGGTTCGGTCGCGGGGGCTTCGTGTCGGTCGCTCTGCGCACCCAGACCCCGATCATCCCCACCGCGATCGTCGGGTCGGAGGAGATCTACCCGCTGCTGTACAACCTCAAGACGATCGCGCGCCTGTTCGGGCTGCCCTACTTCCCCATCGTCGCGCAGATGCTGGCGCTGCCGGTGCTGGGGCCGCTCGCCCTGCTGCCCCTTCCGAGCAAATGGGTGATCGAGTACGGCGAACCGATCGACACCAGCGAGTACGGCCCCGACGCGGCCGACGACCCGATGGCCGTGTTCGAGCTCACCGACCGGGTCCGGGACACGATCCAGCAGATGCTCTACCGCAACCTCATGGGACGGCGGGGCGTGTTCGTCTAGTCGGGCAACACAGCTCGGACGTGCGTCAGCCGCTCGCGCGGAGCCTTCCGCGTGCGTGTGCCGCTCGGATCAGTCGGTTCCGCCCGTGGCCTCGGCGAGGTCGTCGGGCCCGCCGATCAGCGTGTCGGCGTCAGGTCCGGTGGGGGCAGCTCCTCGACGGGCGGGCCGTCCAGCGGTGGGGGCGTGCCCGTGCGGTCGAGCACCCCGCCGATGACCCCGTCGACGGTCTCACCGATCGGATCCAGCGGGCCTGGGAGCCGTGGCACCACGACCCGATCAGGCTCGTCTGGCGGCGTCGGGCGGTCGTCGTCACGCGGTGGCTCCTCACGCGGCGGCTCCCTCGGGGCTGGGTCGTCCGACGGCGGCGGCTGGACCGGGTCGTCCGGCGGCGTTGACGACGGCTCGCGTGGCGGCCGTGGTTCTCGCGCCGGGACGCACTCGCACGTGGTCACCGCGTCGTTCGACAGCGGGTCGGAGACCGCCCCGTCGATCGTCGACGCGCGGGGTGCCGGGAGGGGGCCGGCGCCATCGGGATCACAGCCGCAGGCGGCGGCCTCGACCCGGTTCTCGATCGCGGCGAGGACCTCCAGCGACCGCTGCGCGAACGGCTGCACGTCCATCGGCAGAAGCTCCACGACCTGCCCCAGTCCGCTGCGCTGCTGCTCGAGGAACCCCGAGATGACGTCGAGGGCCTCAACCTGGCCCTCCAGGGCGAACACCGTGAGGAGGTCGTCGCTGCCGCGTCGGCTCGACTCGTCCATGTCCGCGAGGGCGTCGACGAGCAGGTCGCTGCGGAGGGACGTGGCGCCGTCGGTGACCTCCTCGAGCCGCTCCTCCGCGAAGCGGAGGTGGAGCCGGCCGACCGCTTCGAGATCACCGGCCAGGGCCATGCGGACGGTCTCGGTCGCCTGCTTGACCGGGTACAGCAGCTCCCCCGGAAGTGCGTACTGCGCCACAGCGGCGACGCCGGCGGTCCCGACCATCGAGGCGGCCATGGCAGAGGCGGTCGCGACGCGCAGCGAGTAGCGCCAGCGGGCGGTCCGCTCCCAGATGCCATCGCGGACGCGCTGCAGCACACCCGGGACGGGGACGGATAGCTCGAGGCGCTGGCGCAGGTCGGCACGGAAGACGGGGTCAGGCGGGGCGAGCGGCACCGCGCGTAGCGGCTGTACGAGGAGGGCGAGCGCGGCGAGTTCGGGGCCGACGTCGTCATCGGAGAGAACGCCGTCGAGGAGCAGCGCGTACTGCTCCTCGGGTGGCGGCAGGCCCCGCCTCATCACGATGCGATCCTCGGGTCGACCTTCAGGTGACGGTGGTCGCGGGATCCCTCCTCGCGCGTACTTGACATGGGTGTCAACGAGCGAGCGCCCCGTCGGTTACGCGGACCCGAGCGCCTCATGGGCGGACCAACGTGCGCGTCAGCAGCAGGACGGTCCCCAGACCGAGCGCGGCCAGGTCGGACAACGACGGTTCGTCACGGATCACATCGGCGAGGGCTCGGCTGGCGCGGTACTGCAGCGCCTTGACCGCGCCCGGCGTGCGCTGCATGACCTCGGCGGTCTCGGCGACGTTCAGGCCGTGGACGAACCTCAGCTCGATGACCTCGCGGTGGTCGTCGGAGAGCTGGTCGAGTGCGTGAGCCAGGCTCCGGGCCATGTCCCGCGCGATCGCCACCCGCTCAGGGCTGTCGGGGCGGTCATCGCCGGTCACGTCGGGCTCGGCGACCTCGTCGGTCGTCGACTCGAGTCGGAACCGCGCCGACTTGAAGTGATCGTTGACGCGGTTGCGAGCGATCGTCATCAGCCACGCCCCGATGTCCACGCCCTGCCACGTGAACTTGCCCAAGCGCCGGTAGGCGCGGAAGAACACGTCGCTGGTGAGGTCCTCCGCTGTCGGGCGGTCCTGCACGCGGCGGTACACGTACCCGAACACGCGGTCGACGTAGAGGTCGTAGAGACTCGAGAAAGCGGCGCTGTCGCCGGCCTGGGCGCGTGCGACCAGATCGATGACCTGCGGGTCGATCGTCTCGGTCTCCACTACGTGTCCCGTTCCTGCGTGGCCTACCGCCCCGCAGCGATGAGCTGGACGACGGCGGCCCCGACGATGATCGCGAGCAGGAGGACGATCGCGATCGCGGTGCCGGTGCGCACGCCGGACCTCAGCTCTGCACCGCCCCGGCTGGGGCGCTGTCGTTCCGATCGTAGGTCGGCCAGACAGGCACGTCAGGCCCCCGTCTGGGTGGTCTTCTTCTCCTCCGGGGTGCCCACCTCCTGCCCCGACCCCGTGGCCCGTTCGGGCCGGTCCGGTCGGCCGAGGACCTCCTCCGCCGGGGCACCGTCGAGCAGCGCCACGCACTTCTCGCGCTCCTGGCGCAGGAAACCGACCAGCGCGGAGCGGTCATCGAGGTACCGGCGGCAGTCGAGCTCGAGGGTGATCGACCCGGAGAAGCCGGGTGTCGCCGTCACGTCGTGGAGGAAGGACGCGAGCGGCAGCACGCCGTGGCCCAGCGGGGCGTGGCTGTCACGACCCTGACCACGGTTGTCCGACACGTGGATGTGGGCGGTGGATGCGTGCAGCTCGCGCCACGCCTCGACGATGTCCACCTCGGTGACGCCGAAGTGGCTCGTGTCGAACACGATGTCGCGGAAGGGTTCGAGGTGGGCCGGCTCGGTGTACTTGTGCAGTCGCACCGACCGCCCCGCGAGCGGCACCGGGTAGAGGTTCTCGACCCCGACCCTCGTGCCGAGCTCCGCCGCGATCGCGTCACCCTCGTCGATCAGCCACTGGTGGAAGTTGCGCTGCCAGCGGAAGGGTGGGTGTACGACCATCAGGTCGGAGCCGACCTCGGCGGCGAGGTCGAGCGAGGTGCGGGCCTTCTGGACGAGGTCGGATCCGAAGACGCGGCGCGTGAGGAGCAGGAAGGGCCCGTGCAGCACCGGTACCGCCACCCCCTCCTTCCGGGAGGCGGCGGTGATCCGTTCCGCATCCTGACTGGCCGGGTCCTGGGTCACCATCAGCTCGACGCCGTCGAAGCCCGCTTCCGCGATGACCCCGAAGGCCCAGTCGAGGGGGCGGGCGAAGAAGGCGCCGGTGGAGGCGAGGAGGCGTAGAGGTCCCATCGCGAACGAGCCTACCCCCCGCCCCTCCCCGCCTCTCTCTGCGCCACCGTCCGTGCTCACGTAGCGAAGCGGTAGCACGGTCTGAGTGCTCAAGTAGCGGAGCGGTAGCACGATCTGTCCAGGTGGGAGGCGACCGTTACGCTCGCGTCGTTCTGTTCCCGTGGGGGAGTCCGACCGGTGCCCGAGCCCGACCTCGCCGCCCGCCTGGCCGCGACGGCGCGCCGATCGCCGGGTTCGGTCGCGCTTCGGTGGCAGGACCGCGCGGTCACCTACGCCGAGCTCGACCACCAGGTCGACGCGGCGGCGGGCGCCTTGCAGCACCTCGGGGTCGGCCCCGGCGATCGCGTGGCCCTCCTGTTGGGCAACACGCCGGCCTTCGTCGAGGCCCACTTCGGCTCGCTGCGTGCGGGTGCTGCCGTCGTCCCCCTGAACCCCGGACTGCAGGCCCCCGAGCTCGAACACATCCTGGGTGACTCGGGGGCCCACGTCGTCATCGCGATGGGGGCCCTGACGGACACGCTCGTCGATCTCCGGCAACGGCTCGACACGCTGACGCACGTCGTCACCGTGGGAAGCGGCTCAGGGGATGCCTCGTGGACCGAGCTCGTGCAGGCCGGCCACCCGTACGAGCCGGTGGACCGACGTCCCCAGGACCTCGCGGCTCTCGTCTACACCTCGGGCACGACCGGCCTTCCCCGTGGGGCCATGCTGTCGCGCGTGAACCTCGCGGCGGCTCAGGACCAGTCGCTGGCGGGTCGCCTCCGGATCGAGCCGTCCGACACGGTCCTGCTGGTCCTGCCGCTGTTCCACATCTACGCGTTGAACGTGGGGCTGGGCGCGTCCGTCCGGGTCGGTGCGACGATGGTCCTCGTCGAGCGCTTCGACCCGGTCGGCTCCCTGACGGAGGTCGAGCGGCACGGCGTGACGGTGATCCTCGGCGCCCCGCCGATGTACGTGGCGTGGCTGAACACCGCCGAGGCACGGCAGGTCGATCTCTCCAGCGTCCGTGTGGCTGTCTCCGGCGCCGCTCCGCTCCCTGCCCACGTCTTGCGGCGCACCCGCGAGGAGCTCGGGCTCACCGTGTGGGAGGGCTACGGGCTCACCGAGGCGGCTCCGAGCGTCACCAGCAACGCCATGGGCGACGAGGCGCGACCGGGGTCCGTCGGCCTACCGCTTCCGGGCGTCGAGATCCGCGTGGTCGACGACGAGGGCCGTGATGTCGAGCGGGGCGACCCCGGTGAGGTGTGGGTCCGGGGCGACAACGTCTTCGATGGCTACTGGAACGATCCAGATGCCACGCGCGAGGTGCTGACCGAGGACGGTTGGCTCCTGACCGGCGACATCGGGACCCGCGACAACGACGGCTACCTCTACCTCGTCGACCGCAAGCGCGACCTGATCCTGGTGAGCGGCTTCAACGTCTACCCCCGCGAGGTCGAACGCGTTCTCGAACGTCACCCTGCCGTGGACGAGTGCGCGGTGGTCGGTGTCCCCCACCCCTACACCGGCGAGACCGTCAAGGCCTACGTCGTGGTGCGACCGGGTGCGGAGGTCACCGAGGACGACCTGGCGCTGTTCACCCGCAGCGAGCTCGCCCGCTACAAGTGCCCGGAGACGGTCGAGTTCGTGTCCGAGCTGCCTCACACCGCCACGGGCAAGGTCCGTCGGGGCGCGCTGCGCGACCGAGGCTGAGGTGGCTGGGGCAGCCAGCGTCCTGGCCACGGCGGTCAGCGGAGCGTTCGCCGTCGCGCTGGTACGGCGGTGGGTCGCGGGGGGACGTCGGACTCTCTCGCTGCTCACGTGGGCGATCTCGCTCGGCATGTTCTGCATCGCGTCCGCGGCGCTCGCCTTCGGCACGTTGTCGGGCTGGAGCGAACCGACCTTCCGCACCTTCTACCTCTTCGGGGCGATCCTGAACGTGCCCTGGTTGGCGCTCGGCACGGTCCAGATCAACGCGCGACGCACACCCGTGACCCGCGCAGCGGGTGCAGGATCGCTGCTGATCGCCGGTGCGAGCGGGCTGCTGGCGACCGCCGCCAGCGACACGCCGGAAGCCGTCTTCCTGATCGGGGCCGTCATCGCGGGGTTGTGGGGTACCGCGCTGCTGCTCGCGGACGAGGGCGCGGTGGCTCTCTCCGCCGTGGTGGTCGTGGCCCTGACCGGTCTGGCGAGCGCCGTGGTCGCCGCAGCGGGGCTCAACGGTGCCGTCGTCGACGTCGGCCTGCCCGAGGGACGCGAGCTGTTCGGGGCGCTGCCGCGAGGGCTGGCGTTCGGGGCGAACACGGCCGGAGCCACGATCGTGATCGTGGCCGCCGTCGCGTCCGCGCTGCACGTCGCCTGGCCGACCGCAGCGGAGCGTGAGCACGACCGCGTGCGACGGCAGCGAACCGGCTCGCTGGTCGGTCACTTCGCCGCTGCGGTCGAGGCCCTCCTACTGGCGTGGCGTGCCCGTGACCGCGAGGGGGGCGACCTCGTCGCCGGCAACCTCCTCATCGCGTTCGGGGTCGCGGTCGCCGGGGCGGGTGGGGCGTTGTCGTTCCTCGGTGAGACCACGGGCAACGCGCTGGGGCTCGCCATCGGTGTCACCATCATGTACGCCGGGTTCCGCCGGACCGGCCGGTCGACTGCGGCGTGATGGCGCCGGGACGGTACGGTCGGGTCGAGAACGGGGCAGGAGCCGACGAGTGTCGCTGACCGTGGGGAGCGGCCGCCGCCGCCACCGTGTCGTGGTGGAGGTGTTCACGCGCGACGAGTGCCCGCTCTGCGAGGAGGCGGAGGTGCTCGTGGCGAAGGAGGCCCGACACGCCCGCGTCCGGCGGATCGACGTGGACACCGACGACGGGTTGCGCCAGCGGTACGGCGAACGTGTGCCGGTGGTCGTCGTGGACGGCCGCGAGATCAGCGAGGGTCCGCTCCAGCCCGGCCTCGTCGCCCGCACGGTCCGTCGTGCCCGAGAGGGTCGCTGGGCCGACTGGCGCCGCGCGTGAGCACGACCTCCGACCGCCGGTTGCCGGCGGCCACCGTCGACCGGTTGCCGCTCTACCTCGAGGTGCTGGCCGACCTCGTCGACTCCGGGGTGGAGACCATCGCCAGCGGTCCGCTCGCTGAGGCTGCCGGCGTCAACTCCGCCATCGTGCGCAAGGATCTGTCTTACCTCGGGACCTTCGGGACACGCGGGGTCGGCTATCCCGCACGCGATCTCGCCGACGCGATCATCGACGTGCTCGGACTCGCCGAGGAGCGGCGTGTGGTCATCGTCGGGGTCGGCAACCTCGGGAGGGCACTGGCGAGCTACGACGGGTTCGGCAAGCGTGGCTTCCACGTCGCGGCGCTGGTCGACGCCGACCCCGAGAAGGTGGGCACGATCGTCGGTGGGTGCGTCGTGCAGGCCCTGTCCGATCTCCGGCGGGTGGTGCGCCGCGAGGGGATCTCGATCGGGATCCTGGCGACGCCAGCCATCGCCGCCCAGGCCGTCGCCGACGACCTCGTCGAGTCGGGCGTCACCGCGATCCTCAACTTCGCCCCGACGCGGGTGGAGGTTCCCGCCGGAACCTCGATCCGCCGAGTGGATCTGTCGACCGAGCTGCAGATCCTGTCCTTCTACGAGCAGGTCCACGCCGTCACGGATCGGCGGAGGGCCTGACCCGACCGAGCGACGGTTCCCACGGGACGGCGTTGGGGAGGCTCAGGGACGGGCGGTACCCTGGCCGTCACGCGGGGACCACGCACCGCGATCACACGTGACGACCCCCGCGCTTGACCAGCGCAACGCACCCGACCAGACCGGGCGACCCGAACCGACCGAACGGCACCACCCGGATGTCCGTCCTCGTCATCGGCCTCAACCACCGCAGTGCGGACCTCGATCTGCTCGAGCGTCTCGCGGTGCCGTCCGAAGAGCTCCCCAAAGCCCTGCGGGCCGTCACCGCCCTCGAGCACGTCATCGAGGGGGTCGTGCTGTCGACCTGCAACCGCGTCGAGGTCTACGCCCACGTGAGCCGCTTCCACCCCGGGCTGCAGGAGCTGGTCGCGTGGCTCTCCGAGCGTGCCGGGATGGACATCGCCGAGTTCGAGGCCGCGCACTACGCCCACTACGACGAGCGCGCCGCGGAGCACCTCTTCACGGTCGCCTCCGGCCTCGATTCCCTCGTCGTCGGCGAACCCCAGATCGGTCTGCAGGTCAAGCAGGCGGCCGAGGTCGCGCGCGACGAGGGCGCGAGCCGGCGCGTGCTCCAGAAGCTGTTCCGCGAGGCCGTACGTGTCTCGCGTCGCGCCCGGTCCGAGACCGCGATCGAGGCCGGCGCCCGCTCCATGGTCGATGTCGGGCTCGACACCGTCGTCGAACACGTCGGTCCCCTCGTCGACAAGACGGTCCTGGTGGTCGGCGCGGGCAAGGTGGGCGCGTTGACGGCCGAGAAACTCAGTGAGGTCGCGGCGCAGCGGGTGCTCGTCTGGAACCGCACCCCCGACAAGGCGCGGCGCATCGCGGCGCGCGCGGACGGCGAGGTCATCGCCGAACCGGACCTCCACGGTGCGGTAGCGGACGCCGATGTCGTCGTGTGCACGACCGGGGCGTCCCACCCGATCCTCCACGCCGAGCTCGTCGAGGCCGCCATCGCGACCCGCCCCGACCGCCCCGTCGTGCTGCTGGACCTCGCGGTCCCCCGCAACGTCGATCCCGCTTGTGCCCACATCCCCGGCGTCGAGATCGTCGACATCGACGTCGTGCGCGAGGCGATCCACGAGCCCGCGATCGCCGGCGATGTCGTTGCCGAGGTCCGCGCGATCGTCGAGGAGGAAGCCCTGCGCTTCGGTGCCTGGACGCGCGCGGTGAAGATCGAGCCGACCATCCGTGCCCTGCGCGAGCGCGCCGACGCCATCCGCAGGGCGGAGCTCGAGCGCGTGCGGATCGCCGGTCTCGACGAACGCCAGCGTGAGGCGGTCGAGGCGCTCGCTCGCGGCATCATCAACACGCTCCTGCACGAGCCATCGGTGCGGTTGAAGAGCCTGGCTGACCGGGGCGGGGCGGAGCACTACGCCAACGCGCTGCGCGAGCTGTTCGACCTCGACGAGTGACTGCCCAGGTTGTCCTACCGCCCTCCGGGCTGCTTGAGGACGCCCTCCGCGAGCGCGACGAGTGACCGACGCTCCCTGGCGCATCGCGACCCGACGCAGCGTCCTGGCGCGGACGCAGGCGGGGCACATCGCGGAGGCGCTCGAGGTCGCAACCGGCCGCACCGCCGAGCTCGTCCCGCTCTCGACGACCGGTGACGAGCACCCCGAGCGGGCTCTGGAGGCGTTCGACACGAAGGGTATGTTCGTCGACGGTGTCCGACGCGCGGTGCTCGATGGCGATTGCCACCTCGCGGTCCACTCCTTCAAGGACCTCCCGACGGACGCGGCCGAGGGCTTGGTGGTCGGGGCCATCCCGGCACGGGCGGATCCCCGTGACCTGCTCGTGACGCGCGACGGGGCGCGACTGGCGACGCTGGCGCGCGATGCGACCGTTGGCACGTCCAGCGCTCGACGCAGAGCACAGCTGCAGAAGGCGCGACGCGATCTGCTCGTCCAGCCGCTGCGCGGCAACCTCGACACGCGTCTGCGCCGCGTCGCCGACGGCGACCTCGACGCGGTCGTCGTCGCGATGGCCGGCGTGCTGCGTCTCGGATCCGACCTCGACGTGGCGGTGAAGGCGGTGCCGCTCGAGCACGGGGAGTGCCTCCACGCACCAGCGCAGGGCGCGCTCGCGGTGGAGTGTCGTGTCGACGACGACGAGGTGCTCGTGGCGCTCCGGACGATCGACGACGAGAACACTCGCCGCTGCGCCACGACCGAGCGCGCTCTCCTCGCCGAGCTCGAGGGCGGGTGCACCGCCCCCATCGGGGCGCACGCCGAGACCCGGGGCGACCGGCTCGAGCTCCTGGGCATGCTGTCCGACCCCTCCGGGACGCGACTCCTGCGCGCATCCGCCCAGGCGGCCCTCAGCGAAGGTGACCGACTCGCCGCGGCGCTCGCGCGGACGCTCCGCGAGCAGGGCGGGGACGGGATCCTCGAACGCCTCCGGACGCGGTCGACTCCGTGAACCGGTCCTACGGGGACTGGGCCGAGATCCTGCGGCCCTACCGCGGTCTCGGTGGCGGGCCCGCGGAACCGGGCACGGTCTACCTCGTCGGCGGAGGTCCGGGGGATCCGGGACTGCTGACCCTGCGGGCCGCCGTGCTCATCTCGACGTGCGACCTGCTGCTGCACGACCGGCTGTCCCCGGAGGAGGCCTTGATGCTCGCTCCCACGGGAGCCGACGTCATCGCGGTCGGGAAGCGGTACGGGGAGCAGGGACTGACCCGCGGCGAGGTCGACGCCCTCATGGCCGGCGGCGCCCGCGACGGCAAGGCGGTCGTCCGTCTGAAGGGAGGGGACCCGTTCGTGTTCGGACGGGGCGGCGAGGAGGCGGAGGCGTTGCGGCTCGCCGGTATCCCGTTCGAGATCGTCAGTGGCGTGACCTCCGCCGTCGCGGTCCCCGCGGCGGCCGGCGTTCCGCTCACCCACCGAGGCATCGCCGCAGGCTTCGCCGTCGTCACCGGCCACGAGGATCCCGCCAAGGGTGGCGGGCACATCGACTTCGAGACCCTCGCGCGCTTCCCCGGGACGCTGTTGTTCCTCATGGGAGTGACCCACATCGGCCAGGTCGCCGAGCGGCTCGTTGCGCACGGCAAGTCGCCCGACCTCCCCGTCGCAGTGATCCGGTGGGGCACGACGCCCCGGCAGCAGACGCTGACGGCCACCCTGGGCACCGTCGCCGCAGAGGTCGAGCGCGTGGGCTTGCGTCCCCCCGCGGTCACCGTGGTCGGTGATGTCGCCGCCTTGACCCCCGCACTGCGCTGGCGGGAGGACCTGCCGCTCCACGGCGTACGCGTCCTGGTGCCGCGCACCCGCGACCAGGCATCCGTGCTGTCGGCGCGCATCCGCACGCTCGGTGGCCAACCCATCGAAGCTCCGACGATCGAGATCCACCCTGCTGACCGCGAGCTGCTGACGGCTGCGCTCCGCGCGGTCGGCAACGGGGAGTTCGAGGCGGTCGCCTTCACTTCGCCCAACGGGGTCCGTTCGGTCGCCGAGGCCCTCGATGAGGCTGGGCTCGACGCTCGCTCGCTCGCGGGAGCTGATCTCGTCGCGGCCGTGGGCCCCGGCACCGCGAGCGCGCTGTGGCGCCGCCTCCGGGTGCGCGCCGACCTCGTGCCCGACACCTCGACGACCGAAGCGCTGGCGGCGGCGTTCCCCACGGGCTCGGGGCAGGTGCTGCTGCCTCGCGCCGACATCGCCACGCACGTCCTCGAGGACGCGCTGCGTGACAAGGGCTACGACCCCGTCCGCGTCGATGCCTACCGCACGATGCGCCCCGAGGACCTGCCGCCGGGGGTCGCCGACGACCTGGCGGCTGGCGAGATCGACGTGCTCGCCTTCCCCGCCTCCTCCACCGTCCGCAACTTCGTCGACATCATGGGTGGCCGGCCCTGGCGGGCGACGGTCGTCTCCATCGGTCCCGTGACGAGCGCCATGTGTCGCGAGCTGGGGCTGGAGGTGTCGGCCGAGGCCCTTCCCCACGACCTCGACGGGCTGGTGGCGGCCATCGTGGCAGTGGCCTCGCGCTGACCCGCCGGCCGTGTCCGGTCGAGGTGGTCCGACCGGGTGCTCTCTAGCCTGAGCCGCGGAGGTGCCGCCGTGGCCATCAAGGACCGCCTGGGGCAGGTGCCGCTCGTCGGGACCGCGCTGCGGGTGCAGGAGCGCTACGAGGGCGACGCCGCCAACCAGCTCGCCGCAGCCATCGCGTTCTTCGGGTTCCTGTCGGTGTTCCCCCTGCTGCTGGTCGGGTTGGCCGTGGCCGGGTTCGTGCTCGCCGGTGACCCCGCGGCACAGCGCGAGGTCGTCGAGGCCATCACCGGGGCCATCCCCGGCTTCCAGGGAGCGCTCGGGGAGAGCCAGATCGGCGCCGCGGTCGAGACCCTGATCGACAACCGCGGTGGCGTCGGGATCGTCGGCCTCGTGACGCTGCTGCTCTCGGGACTGCGCGTGGTCGACGCCTCGAGCGTCGCCACCGGACGGGTGTTCCGGGTTGAGGCGGCTCAGAACGCGGTCCAGACCCGCCTGCGTGAGCTCGGGGTGCTCGCGGTCCTCGGCACGCTCGTGCTCGTCGGCGCGGGGATGGCCTCGTTGACCGGTGCCACCGGATCGCTGGCCACGCTGCTCGGCCTCCTCGCCGCCCTCGCGATCGACGGGCTGATGTTCCTGTTCGCCTACCGCTACCTCAACCCCGGCCCTCCCCCCATCGGGCGGCTGTGGCCGGGAGCCGTCCTGGCGGCGACGGGATGGGTCGTGCTCAAGACGTTCGGGGCGACGTTCGTCAGCGACAAGGTCGCGGAGGCGAACGCGCTGTACGGGACCCTCGGTGGGGTCTTCGCTCTGCTGTTCCTGCTCTTCCTCGGGGCGCGCCTCTACCTCTACGGTGCGGAACTCAACGCGGTGCTGGCGGAGGACGACGGATCGATGGACGCGGACGCAGTAGACGAGGTGCCGAGCGACGCCCGGACCGATCCACCCGATCTCGACGCCCCGACGCCCTGGCCCGGCGACGAGCACATCGAGGATCACCGACCGCCGCTCGCCCCGGCCCCTGCTGCCAACGAACGCTCGGATGCGGTGAGCACCGCGACCGTGGCACGCCTAGAGGAAGCCGACGATCGCACGCGCGAGCTGCGCGACCCGCATCCGGTGCAACGCGCGATCGCGTTCGTGCTGGGCCTGGGGATCGTGGCCGGCCTGATCAAGGCCATCGGGCTCCCCGGCCGGAACGACTGAGACGCCGGTACGATCGGGGCGATGAGCACCTTCCCCGAGCTGCGTCTGCGCCGTCTCCGGCGGACCCCTGCCCTGCGGCGTGCGTTCGCCGAGACGCGCCCCGACCCCGCCGCGCTCGTCGCGCCTCTGTTCGTCAAGGAGGGCGCGATCGAACCCGTCCCCGTCGGTTCGATGCCGGGCATCTCGCAGCACTCGATCGCGTCGGTCCGCGCGGAGGCCAAGCGTCTGCACGGGCTCGGGATCAGCAGCTTCATCCTCTTCGGCATCCCCGAGCGCAAGGACGCAACTGGCTCGTCGGGATGGGATCCCGACGGCCCCGTCCCCGTGGCCGCCCGCGCGCTCCGTGACGACCTCGGCGACGACGTGGGGCTGTGGGCCGACGTGTGCTCGTGCGAGTACACCGACCACGGCCACTGCGGCCCCCTCACCGACGCCGGCGAGGTCGACAACGATCGCGCGGTCGAGGGCTACGTCCGCGAGGCCTTGGTCTACGTCGACGCCGGCTGCGACGTCGTCGCCCCCAGCGGCATGATGGATGGCCAGGTCGGCGCGATCCGCGGTGTCCTCGACGGCAACGGTCACGCCGACACCATCGTCGTCGCCTACGCGGCGAAGTACGCGTCCTCGTTCTACGGGCCGTTCCGCGAGGCCGCCGAGTCCGCGCCTTCGTTCGGTGACCGGCGGACCTACCAGATGGATCCGCCCAACCGACGCGAGGCGCTGCGCGAGGTGGCGCTCGACGTCATCGAGGGGGCGGACGTCGTGATGGTGAAGCCGGCGTTGCCCTACCTCGACGTGATCGCCGATGTGAGTGCCAGCTTCGATCTTCCGGTTGCCGCCTACCACGTATCCGGTGAGTACGCCATGGTGAAGGCAGCGGCGGAGCGCGGTTGGATCGACGGCGAGCGTGTGATGCTCGAGTCCATCACGTCGGTGCTGCGCGCGGGCGCCGACCTCGTCCTCACCTACGCCGCCGGCGAGGTGGCCGAGTCGCTGCGACGCACCTGATCGACGCGGTGACGTAGAGTCCGCGACACGCCGGTTGGAGGTACACCTTGGAGCGGATCGTCGTGGGTGTGGACGGCACCGAGACGGCCGAACACGCCGCACGTGAGGCCGCGCGCTACGCGAGCGCGTCGGGCGGCGAACTGCGGTTCGTGACCGCCTACGACCGTTCAGACCCGGCGACCGTTCGGGGCGGCGGCTCCGACGTCTGGCGCATCGATTCGCTCCAGACCGCGGAGAACCTCGTCGAGGGGCTGGCTGGCCGCATCGGCTACACCGGCCCGTGGACAACCTCCGCCCGGAACGGCGCCGTCGCTGACACGATCGTGGAGGAGGCGCGTGAGAGCGGCGCCACCCTCATCGTCGTCGGCAACCGTCGCGTGCAGGGAGCGGCTCGGGTGCTCGGCTCGGTCGCCTCCTCGGTGCTCCGCCAGGCGCCCTGTTCGGTGCTCGTCGTCAAGACCACCTGAGCGGTTGGACTGGCTGGTCCGGACGCCGTTCGCTCACCGAGGGCTGCACGGCGCCGGAGTGCCGGAGAACTCCCTGGCTGCGGTCGCTGCCGCCGCCGACGCGGGGTACGCCATCGAACTCGACGTCCACCCTTCGGCGGATCGCGAGGCGGTCGTGTTCCACGACGACGATCTCGAGCGCGTGACCGGAGCGCCGGGTCGGATCCAGGCGCTGCGTGTCGAAGAGCTACGTCGCCGGAGGTTGCTGGACAGCGACGAACACGTCCCCGTGCTCGGCGAGGTGTTCGAGGTCGTGGCGGGGCGGGTCCCCATCATGATCGAGATCAAGAACCGCCGCGGTCGAGCGGGGGCGGTCGAGCCGCGGGTCGCCGCTCTCGTCGAGGGCTACCGCGGGCCGGTGACGGTCACCTCGTTCAACCCCCAGACGGTGGCGTGGTTCGCGGCGCGTGCCCCGGGCATCCTCCGTGGCCAGACCGCGATGAGGTTCGACGATGATGTCGCCGACGTCCCCCGCTGGCTGCGCGCCCCCCTGCGCCAGCTGCGGTTCAACCCGCGCACCCGGCCGCACTACGTCAGCTACGCGCTCGACGGCCTGCCCAACCCGTGGACCGACGCGTGGCGTGCGCGAGGGCGCCCCTTGATCGCCTGGACCGTCCGGACCGAAGCCGAGCTCACCCGCGCCCGCGACCTCGCCGACAACCTGATCTTCGAGGGCGTGCGGCCGCCAACGGGCGACGGGTGACCGACGTCGGCGGGGCGGATGCCGGCGGCGTGTTCGTTCGTCGTCGGGACACGCGCCCCGTCGGCGTCGGTCGGTCGCTGTGCAGTTCTCAAGGATCGGGACGGCCCTGGCTCCAGCCGCCTTCGATCAGGTCGTCAGTGGGTGTGCTTCGCCTGCCCTCGCCGCTGGGCGGGGGCGTCGGGTCTAGGGGGTGGTCGTTCCAGGACTGGCCTTGGGGGGAGGTGAAGGTGACGGAGTTGTCGTCGTGGAGTTGGAGGGTCCAGTGGCCGGTGTGGATGTCGTCGTGGCAGGCCCAGCACAGCAGCAGCAGGTTGCGTTCCTCGGTCGGCCCACCGTCGAGGACGTGGAGGATGTGGTGGACCTCGCACTGGGCGAGGGGGGCGCCGCAGCGGCGGCAGCGGAGGTCGCGGGCTTGGACCGCGCGGCGCAGGTGGGCGGGGATGACGCGGGTGTAGGCGCTGCCCCAGATGGGGGTTCCGGCAGCGTCCAGGATGATGCTGGCGGCGACGGGGTCGCAGGTCAGGGCGCGGGCGATGGCGGAGGGGATGGGTTCGCCGTTGTCCAGGGTGGGGGTGGGGGCGTTGGGGTCGCCGCGGAGGGCGTCGAGGTGGGCGAGCAGCAGTACGTGGGCGGGTCGGGTGCCGCGCCCGTTGGGGTCGGTCAGGGTGGGTCCGACCTGGTCGGCGAGGGCGATCAGGGCGTCGTGGCGGCGTTGGGGTTCGGTGCGGCGCAGCTGCTCGGGCAGGTTTTTGGGGTCGGGGCGCATCAGGGGCGGAGGCCGGCGTCGAGCTTGGCGCGGCCGCGGGCGGTGGTGATGGCCTCCAACTTGTGCATGCCGCCGGGCAGGGCGGTCCAGGTGGCGCGGCGGCGCTGGTGCTGGCGGTTGGCGATGTCGTCGGCGCTGGGCGGGTCGAGCTTGTGCTTCATCGCCGTAGCGGTCTGGCGGACCACCGAGGGCAGTTGGGTGCGGGCGGTGGCGACCAGCTCGGCTTCGAAGTCGGCGTCGCCTTCGACGCGGGGGTCGCGCATCTGGGTCGCGATGGTTTCGGCCGCGGCTGTGGTGATGTTGCCGGCGCGCCAGGCGTCGCGGGTGGCGGGTAGGTCGTTGGCGATCTGGGTGGCGAGGCGGCGTTGTTTGCCGGCCACGATGGGGTCGGTGCGCAGGTGGGTCTTGATCCAGTCGACCAGGCGCGCCGATCCGGCGGCCTTGTAGGCCTGGCGTAGCTGGGCCTGGTCGAGCAGCAGCGCTTCGGTGGCGGCCAGTCGCTGCTGTGCCCCTGCCAGCGCCTCGACGGCGGGGAGCAGGTCGGGGTCGGGGAGGGCTTCGAGGTCCCAGGTGCTGATGTCGTCGACGAGCTGTTCGAGGGCGGCGAGGTCACCGGCCAGGTCTACCGCCGCCACCGCCGCGTCGACCGCCGCGGGGGTGTGGCCCGCGGTGGCGTGGGTGTCGGTGGTGCGTTTCACGTCCTGTCTCCCTCAGGTCGTGGCTGGTGTGGAGCTCCTCGCTCTGTCGTACTGGTGATGGGAACAAGTGTATGATTTGGCTGGGACATGTCAAGCACCTCGGGCGAAGAAAGTTGGGATCTGTGGAGGACCGCCGGGCCGTGACGAAGGTCAGCCGACCGCGGCGGTGGGAGCCACGGCGCCTAGCGCGGGAAGAGGCGTTTCCGCTGCCGGTGTCTCGGCAGCTTGGTCGCCGCGAGGCGCTCCGCCAGGTGTTCGCGCAGGGCGGACTCGTAGGCGAGACGGTCGACGTTCCAGGAGCGCACGTGCCCGGCACCGGGGACGCGCAGGTAGGTGATGAGGTCGGGGCGGGCAGCCGCCAGCCGGTCGGCGAGCTCGACGGGCACGGTCTCGTCGGCGTCGCCGTGGATCAACAGCGTCGGATGGACAAGATCGCCAGCGCGGTCGATGTGCTTCATGGCGCGCCAGTCGATGCCGGATCCGTAGCGAGCCAGGGCCATCGTCGCGGGCAGCAGCACGGGCAGCACCGCGTCCGGCAAGCCCCTTCGGCGTGCGGCCTGCCGGAGCACGGGTACCCAGTCGAGCACGGGGGCCTCGAGGACCAGGCCCCGGACACGGGCTGCGTGGGTCGAGGCAGCCATGAACGCGGCGATGCACGACCCGCCCATCGAGTAGCCGACGAGCACGACGTCGTCGGCGCCCTGCGACAAGGCGTAGATCACCGCTCCCTCGACGTCCTCCCACTCCGTGGCACCTAGGTGGCAACGGTCATCCGGGCTGCGCGGCGCGTCGGCGTCGTTGCGGTAGCTGATCGTCAGGCACGGCATGTCGAGGTCGAGGAAGGTGGGGATGGCCCGGAACGCCTCATGCCGTCGACCGGTTCGGCCGTGCACGAACACGCCCCAGGTCCGACCCACAGCGGGGTACTCCCAGGCGGGGAGGTCGCCGATCGGCGAGTGGTAGGTGACCTGCTTCCACGGACGGCCGAGTGCCGCGCCGTCGTGGGGGTAGGCGTCCGCGTCGAGCACCGCCTCCACGCCGCTGGTGGGTTCGCCCTCGAACACCCGCAGCCCCCGGCGGACGCCCTCGCCGTCCACGGCCTCGACATCGCTGACCTGTGCGTAGCCGTTGGACCAGGCCAGACCCCAGGTCCCTGGGCGTTGCGCGCCCCGACCCGACAGCCACACGGAGTCGTCCGTACGTTGCTCGATGCGGACGTGGTCCTCCGGCGCGGGCGGGTCGGGGGGGACGTCGGCCGCCGGCTCGACGATGCGGCGGGCGTAGTACCAGCTCGCCCCACCGGCTGCGGCTGCGACCAGTGCCGCGGTACCACCGATACCGGCGGCAGCGACCGATCGCTTCCTCTTCGCGCCCATGCCGCCGAGGCTACTCAAGCCTGAGCGCTTCCCTTGGCGACGCCGCATCCGCGTCGTCGATCGGGGCGTAGTGGCGCCTCCGCGACCGAGAGCGCGGTCTCGGTCGCTCGGGGCCGCACAGAGCCGTACCGCTAGCCTTGTCTTTCCTGGGCGACGCCGCATCCGCACGTCGGCACCACGCCGTGCGCACGGAACCCGACCGGAGCATCGTGGATCCCGTCCGCTCTTCGGAGTTGCACGACCGCGCCCGGAAGGTGATCCCGGGCGGGGTCAACTCGCCGGTCCGCGCGTTCGGGTCGGTCGGTGGGACGCCTCGCTTCATCGTCGCTGGTGAAGGCGCCTGGATCACCGACGAGGACGGCAACCGCTACGTCGACCTGGTCCAGTCCTGGGGACCTCTGCCGCTCGGTCACGCTCGCCCCGAGGTCGCCGCAGCCGCACGGGCTGCGGTCCAGCGCGGATCGACGTTCGGGGCGCCGACCCGAGGTGAGGTCACGCTCGCCGAGGTGCTCATCGAGGCCGTCCCCTCCCTCGAGCAGGTCCGGCTGGTCAGCTCGGGGACCGAGGCAGCGATGAGCGCGCTCCGGCTGGCCCGTGGCGCGACCGGACGCGACCGCGTGTTGAAGTTCGCCGGCCACTACCACGGCCACGTGGATGCGCTCCTCGTCGAGGCGGGATCCGGGGTGGCCACGCTGGGCATCCCCGGGTCTCCAGGCGTCACCCCCGGCGCGGTGGCGGACACCATCGTGGTCCCGTGGAACGACGTGGCGGCGGTCGAGGCGGCGGTCGACGCTCACGGCGACGAGCTCGCCGCGATCCTGTGTGAGCCGCTCCCCGCGAACATGAACCTCGTCCCCCCGGTCGAGGGGTTCCTGGCACGCCTGCGTCAGGTCGCGGACCGCTGCGGCGCGGTGCTCGTGTTCGACGAGGTCATCACCGGCTTCCGACTCGGGCGAGGCGGGGCGCAGGCGCACTACGGCGTTACGCCCGATCTGACGCTCCTCGGCAAGGTGATCGGGGGAGGTTTCCCGCTCGCGGCGTTCGGAGGAAGCGCCGACCTCATGGGGTACCTCGCACCGGAGGGACCCGTCTACCAGGCGGGCACCCTGAGCGGGAACCCCGTCGCCGTCGCCGCTGCTCTCGCGCAGCTGGGGCTGCTCAACGACGGCGTCTACGACTGGCTCGAGAGCGTCACCCGGGTCGTCGTCGACCTGTTCAGCGATGCGTTCGAGCACGCCGGCGTCGAGGCCGTGGTGTCGTACGAGGGCACCCTGGCTGGCATCGTGTTCGACGCGGCGGCGCCCCGCGACTACGAGGACGTGCGCGGGGCGGACCACGACCGCTACGCCGCCTTCTTCCACGAGATGCTCACCCACGGGGTGTACGTGGCACCGTCGGGGTACGAGGTGCTGTTCACGTGCACGGCGCTGGACAACGAGGCGCTGGAACGTGTCCGGCTCGCCGCAGCCGCCGCCGCTCGCGCCCTGGCGTGACGGAACCGATCTGGAGTGGCTGTCGTTGACCGCCCCGAGACCAAGACCGAGAGCAGCGGGGTGATGGTGAGGCGGAGCGCGCTGGCGGTCGCGGCGGTCGGGATGCTCGCGCTGGCCGCCTGCGGTGGCGGTGGTGGCGAACCGACCGCGTCCGAGGGCTGCGACGGTGCGGGCGAACTCGGCGCTGGAGACCGCACGACGGTGCAGCCCCTGGCACCGCTCACGGGTGGCGATCCGTTGCCGCAGGCCGCGTTGCCGGAGCTCGACGGAGACGGCTGCCTCACCACCGACGACCTGCGAGGCCAGCCTGCGATCATCAACTTCTGGGCCACGTGGTGCCCCTTCTGTGTCGAGGAGATGCCCGATCTCGAGCAGGTCCATCAGGAGGTGGGGAGCCAGGTCCGTTTCGTCGGCGTCGATCGCGAGGACGCCGCCGACAAGGCACGGGACCTGGCGGCGGCGACGGGGGTCACCTACGAGCTCGTCGAGGACCGGGACGGCAGTTTCTTTCGGGCGGTCCAGGGCCGCGGCATGCCGACGACGCTGTTCGTGGACGCCGAGGGCACCATCGTCCACCGCCACGCGGGACCCGTCACCGCCGAGGAGCTGCGGGCCCTGATCCAGGAGCATCTCGACGTCTGAACGATGCGCTCCTCGGAGCCGTTCCCGTCTCGTGCCGTTTTTGTTGGGTCTTCGGGGCCGTTGGTACGCTCCGGCCCCAGGCGGCAGGCGGTACTCGAGTAGCGAAGCGGTAGTACGACAGGCGGTACTCGAGTAGCGAAGAAGCGGTAGTACAACAGGTGGGAGGATCCCCCCTTGCGGTGGAGCTGGTTCGGCGACTTCTTCGGCGCGATCCCTGATGCGCTGCGGGCGCTGTACCTGTTCGGAGACCCCAGCTCGCGGGGCGACGGTTGGTGGGGGTTCGTCATCCTGGCCATCTGGGGTGCGGGGCTGATCGGCGCCCCGCTGTTCCTGGCCAAGCGGTGGTACGGCAAGCACGAGTGGGCGTCCGCGGCCATGGGCGTGATGGCGGGGACGGCCGTGCTGTGGTGGGTGTTCGGGGTGCTGCCCTCGTCGTGGATCTACTTCCTGGACGCCAACAAGGAGATCCTGGCTGACCGCATCATCCCGACGTCGTTCACGCTCACGATCGGCGGGACCAAGCTGGACATCGCGTCGAACGTCTACAACGTCATCCGCGACACCGTGGTCGTCGTCGAGCACCTGGTCGCGTTCGGGCTGACGTTCTGGGCGGCCATCAAGATCCAACAGCGCTACCCCCGTACCCTCGTGGCGGGCGAGGTCAAGCCCGAAGCCGGCGGTTACAAGTAGCCCCCGGCGAGACAGGTGCTCAAGCAGCGACAGCGGTAGCACGGCTTAGGTGCTCAAGCAGCGAGAGCGGTAGCACAACTGCCGGAACAGGAGAACGACGTGGGCAAGACCGACCGGGGCGAACACCCCCTGATGTTCGACGACTACACGGTGCAGCAGGTCGACCCGAACTGGTTGCAGGAGCGGGTCAAGCCCAAGCGCCACATCGGGCTGACAGCCGAGCTGTGCATCCTGTGCCGCGCCTGCGAGGACGTCTGCCCGTGGGAGTGCATCTTCATGATGTCCCCCGACATCATCCAGAACGCCGACAACCCCAGCATCCAGACGCTCGCCTCGCAGTCCAGCGCGGTGTTCATCATCGACGACAACGAGTGCACGCGCTGCGCGATCTGCGTCGAGCGCTGCCCGACCGACGCCCTGTGGCTCGGTCGGGTCGAGGGCAACTGACAGGAGAAGCCGCGTGTCGAGGCTGAGCGAGCTGCGGGAGAAGGCCAAGGAGCGCCGTGAGGCGCTCAAGGAGGCCCGTCCCAAGGACCTGGACGACGCCAAGAAGCGGGTCCAGGACAACGTGATCTGGAAGTCGATCTTCCGACCCGGGTCGATCTACCGCAAGGGCTACCGCGACACCTCGCGGGACCGTGCGCTTGCCGCCATGAACAACGTGCTCTACCACCTCCATCCGGTGAAGGTGAAGCGCCACGGGCTCAAGCTGACCTACACCTACTGCCTGGGCGGCATCAGCTTCTTCCTGTTCGTGGTGCTGACGATCACGGGCATCTTCCTGATGTTCTTCTACCGACCGACGGCCGGTGCCAACACCGAGCTCGCGTACCTCGACATGCGCAACATCATCGCGGGGGTGACGTTCGGCAACCTGGTCAGGAACATGCACCGGTGGGGCGCCCACCTCATGGTGTTCACGGTCTTCCTGCACATGGCCCGGGTCTTCTACCACGGTGCCTACAAACCGCCCCGCGAGTTCAACTGGGTGGTCGGCGTCATCCTGCTGACCCTCACGCTGCTGTTGTCCTTCACCGGCTACCTGCTGCCCTGGGACCAGCTCGCCATCTGGGCGGTCACCGTCGGCACCGAGATGATGGGCTTCACACCGGTCTTCGGGAAACAGGTGCAGTTCGTGCTCTTAGGCGGGGTCGAGGTCGGTCCCGAGACGCTGCTGCGCTTCTACGTGATGCACGTGTTGCTGTTGCCGTTCGTGCTGGTGGTCTTCCTCGCGGTGCACTTCTGGAGGATCCGCAAGGACGGCGGCATCTCCGGACCGCTGTGAACCGCGAGGAGGTGAGCCGATGAGCGACGAGGTCGAGATCGATCAGGAGGTCTACGACCGGCTGATCTCCGAGGGCAAGAGCGAGCGCATCGCGCGCGCGAAGGCCAAGGCGGCTGCCGTCCGCAAGCAGAAGCAGGAGGCGGGCGAGAAGGTCGGGCCTAAGTCCAAAGAGGAGATCGCCGCGGCTCAGGCTGCGCGTGCCGAGGGCGCAGACGCGGGCGAGGCCGCCGGGGCCACGCAGGCCGCCGCCGTCGCGACCGCCGAGACACCCAGTGGCCGGTTGACCCCCGAGCAACGCGCCGCGCGCGTCCAGGAGTCCCTCAAGTCCAAGGGTGGCAACGGAGCGGCGCAGTCCATCGGCGTCCCCGGGACGTCGGAGCACACCCACCGCCTGCTGGCCCTCGTGCCCCCCGCGGGTATCCAGCAGGTCCACAGCAAGCAAGCGGACAAGGTCTACACGTGGCCGCACCTGCTGCTGGTCGAGTTCGTCTCGCTGCTCGCGGTCGGGGTGCTGCTGCTCATCGTCAGCTACTTCCTCGACCCCATCTTCCGCACGCTCGCCAACCCCAACCTCACCCCCAACCCCTCGAAGGCACCGTGGTACTTCCTCGGGCTGCAGGAGCTGCTGCGCTACTTCCACCCGATGGTCGCCGGCGTGACCATCCCCGGTGTGGGGCTGATCATCCTCGGGGCGGCCGGCTACATCGACAAGAACCCGTCGGCCAAGCCCGACAACCGCAAGTTCGCCAACCTCGCGTTCACGATGTTCCTCGTCCTGTGGACGGTCCTGGTCTTCGCCGGGTCGTTCTTCCGCGGCCCCGGCTTCAACTGGGTCTGGCCGTGGCAGGACGGCCTCTTCTTCGAGCTGTAGGCAGGTGGTCTGACATGGCCAAGGCCAACGACGGTGTCTCCCGGCGGGACTTCTTCCGCCTCGGGCTGATCGGCGGGACCGCGCTGGGCCTCGGCGGTTTCAGCCTCGCCGCACTGGGGCAGCTGTGGCCCCAAGTAGGGGGCGGCTTCGGGGGGGACATCGAGATCACCGACATGAGCGCCGACGGACTCCTCGAGGAGGTCCGTGCCAACAAGGCGCCCTTCGCGTTCCCGGCGGGGAAGATGTACATCATCGCGTGGGAGCCCAGCCTCTCGGGTGCCCGCGAAGAGTACGGTGAGGGTGAGCCGCACGTCATCATCGACGACGACAACGGCCTGATGGCGGTGTACCAGAAGTGCGTGCACCTGGGATGTCGGGTCCCGTGGTGCCAGACGTCGCAGTGGTTCGAGTGCCCCTGCCACGGGTCGAAGTACAACCGCTGGGGCGAGTGGATGGGCGGACCGGCGCCCCGTGGGCTCGACCGCTTCCCCGCGACGATCAACGAGGCGGGCAACCTCGTCGTGAGCACCGGAACCATCCTGACCGGACCGTCCCGGACCGCCCGTGTGCTGCAGCAGGAGCCCGAGGGCCCGCACTGCGTGGACGTCTGATCCCTCCCACGCCGATCCCCAGCCACCGACCAGGAACGAGAGCCCCGGCATGAGCCCACGGACCATCGCGATCACGATCCTGCTCGTCGCGCTGGCGCTGTTCGCGATCGCCTACTTCATCGTCGGGCCCGGCAAGCGCCGCAAGGGCCCGGAGCGCCGGGGCGATATCCCCCTCGCGATGCGTCCGTACCACTCGGACGACGAGCTCGAGACGACCGGGATGGAACGGGCGATGGCCTGGGGTGTCGCGCTGACGCTGTTCGCGTCGGTCTTCCTCCCCGTGTACTGGCTGATCGAACCGGAGCGCATCGGGGACAAGGTCGACGACTACTACACGGAGGACGTGATCCGCGGCCGCTTCCTGTTCGCCGAGGCATGCGCGACGTGTCACGGCCCTGAGGCCGGTGGCGGGTCCGCCCCGAACCCCGATCCCGACATCAGCGCCCCCTGGCCGGCTCCGGCGCTCAACAACATCGTCGCCCGGTACGCCGACAACCCCAACGTGACCGACATCCGCGAGTTCATGCTCCAGACCATCAAGCAGGGCCGCCCCGGCACCCCGATGCCGGCGTGGGGTGCCTTCTACGGCGGGCCCTACATCGACATGCAGGTCGAGAACATCGTCGAGTACCTCCTGTCGATCCAGACCGGCGAGGACCCCGAGGCGGTGGCGGTCGCGGGTGCCAGCGGCGACGAGCTGTTCCAGGACAACTGCGCCCGGTGCCACGGTGCCCAAGGCCAGGGGTGGCAGAACGAGCCGGGGCTCGTGGGCCCGTCCCTGCAGGACGTGTTCGCGCGCTACGGCGCCACCGGCGAGGGTGGCGAGGCCGACGAGCAAGCGCGCGCGGCGATCGTCCAGGCCATCGTGCAGGGCCGCATCGTGCCGACCGGGGCGAGCATGCCCGCCTGGGGCGACGTGCTCCCGATGGACGCGATCGAGCGCATCGTCGAGTACCTCAGGACGATCCAGGAGGGAGCGAGCGGATGAGGAACCTGATCCTGGCCACCGAGGGTCCGCTCCTCGAGCACGTCCCGGCGGACCACATCGCTGCGAAGCTGGCCATCCCGCTCGCGATCCTGTTCTTCTGCGGCAGCGTGTACGTCCTGCTCTGGGCCATCTACGGGGCGAAGAAGGGCGCGCTGGTCTACCTCACCGCGTTCTTCGGGTTCACCTTCCTGCTCGGTGTGTACTGGTGGTTCGGGGCGCCGGGTACGCCGGTCGCCACCGGACTGGTGAACTTCCCGGGTCAGCCCGGCGACAACTACCAGGGTCAGTGGTTCCCCTTCGAGCCCGGTTCGGAACGGGCCGAGTTCTTCCCCATCTCCAACGAGGGGCTCGACAGCTTCCAGACCGTCGCCGAGTACGTCGGCCAGGGAGGCACACCCATCGGGGAGCTGGAAGGCGATCCCAACTTCTCGTTCATCTCGGGCGACCTGTCGCAGGGCCTCAACACGATGCTCGCCCAGTTCCTGCCGACCGATGAGCAGGGCACCGCGCTGATCGGGCCCGAACGCCGCGCCCGGATCGAGGAGGCCTTCGCCGAGCAGGCCGGCGAGCTGCCCGACGACCGCGAGCGCGCGAGCCCGTTCCTCACCGCGCAGGTCGCCACCGATGACGACGGCCGCGCTCTCGTCCGGCTCACCGATAGCAACGGCCACCGCGTCGCGGCGGCTCGTTTGCAGCTGCTCGCGAACACGGTGAACGCGGATGAGAACGTGGCGCCCGAGCGTGAGACGTTCGTGGTCGAGGAGCGCACGTGGTACGCGTTCAAGGACCCCGGCGCCCTCTGGTTCCCGTCCGCCGTGTGGACCGTGGTCTCGCTGGTGCTGTTCGCACTGTCGCTGTTCGGCCTCGACCGGATGGAGCAGCGCGAGAAGGCCGTGGCTGCGGCCGCCGCCGAGGCTGAACAGCCCGGCGAGGCGCGCGAGCCGGTCAACGCGTGAGCCGCACCCCTCGGGGAACCTCGGCGGGAACCTCAGGGCCGCGGTCACGTTGACGTGCCCGCCATGAGACCCGCCCTCGTCACCTTCCTCCTGCTCGCGACCCTGCTGTCCGCGTGCTCGGGCGCTGGTGGCATCGAGATCCCAGGTCTGCGACCGGGAGCGGTCATCGCCCACCCCGAGGATCGCGTCGCTGCCCCGACCGATGCGTTCCCGCTGCTCGACGAGGACGGCGAGCTGTCCCTGGCTGACCTCGCTGGCGACGTCGTGGTGGTCAACTTCTGGGCCTCGTGGTGCGGACCGTGCCGTGCCGAGCAACCCGAACTCAACGACGCCCACAATGAACTGGCGGCTGACGACGTGTCGTTCGTGGGTGTGAACGTCCTCGATCCGGAGGCGAACGCCAGCGCGTACCGCAGGGAGTTCGACGTGCCGTACCCTTCGATCTTCGATCGCGCAGGCGAGTTCGCGGCGAAGTTCCGGGGCGTCAGCCCGCAGGCCCTGCCGACCACCATCGTGCTCGACCGCGACGGGCGCGTCGCCGTGCGGCTCTTCGGCGTCACCAGTGCCCCCGAGCTGCGAGCCGTCGTCGGGTACCTGACGGAGGAAGCGTGATCGCCCCGGACGACCGCCGCCGCACCTGGGCGCTACGACTCGGCGTCGTCGTCGTGCTCGGCCTGGGCCTGTGGCTGCTCGTCGACCGCCTCGCCGCGGCCGACGTGCGCGGGCTGATCGTCGACGCCAACGTCGTCGCCGCCGCGGGTGTCGCGTTCATCGCGGGGATCGTGTCGTTCGCGAGTCCGTGCGTGGTTCCGCTCGTGCCGGGGTACCTGTCCTTCATGACGGGCCTGTCGGGGGAGGACATCGTCGAGGGCGGGGCGGTGGCGAAGGGCAAGGTCCTGATCGGGTCGATGCTGTTCGTGGCGGGCTTCGCGATTCCGTTCACGATGATCGGCATCGCCATCGGGGCGCTGACGTTCCTGCAGACGAGCACCGTGGCACAGGTCGTCATGGGCCTGCTCGTCATCGCGTTCGGCGTCCTCATGGCGAGCGGTCGGCTGATGCGCGAGCTGCGTGTACTCGATCAGGCCCCTGGCGGCGGACTCGCAGGTGCCCCCGTCCTCGGTTTCGTGTTCGGTGTCGCGTGGACGCCGTGCGTGGGGCCCGCGCTCGGCGCCATCCTCACGATCGCCGCGGGCGGCGGCACGCTCCGCGGCGGAGCGCTCGCCTTCATCTTCGCGCTCGGGCTCGGGTTGCCGTTCGTGCTGGTGGGCGTGCTGTTCCGGCGCCTCAGCGGTGCGCTCGACCTGCTGAAACGCAACGCGAGGGCCCTGCAGCTCGCCGGTGGAGGTGTACTCGCCGTCGTCGGCATCGCGATCGTGCTCGGTTGGTGGGACCGGTTCATCATCTGGCTCCGCCCCATGATCACGGGCTTCGAGCCCCCGATCTGAGGGCCACTCGCACGGGTCATGCTGGCGCAGGGCGTCCCGAGGACGCCCCTGGCGTCGTTGCCGATCCTCAGCGATGCTCAGCATCGCTTCCGGTCGGCGCCTCGCCAGATGACGCCCTCGGATCGCCCTGCATCCAGCGGACCCATCCGGGCCGACCCTCAGATCGGGCCGTGACCCCGGTACCTTCCTCGCGTGTCGCGCCCCGACTCCGCCCCGCCTCCCCAGGCCAACCCGCCGGTCCGTCACGGTCCCCGCGTTCCGGGGCCCGTCGAGACCGTCGTGTTCGCGTGGCGCTGGCTGCGCCGCATGCGTACCGCGCTGTACCTGCTCGGCGTCCTCGGGCTGCTGTCCATCGTCGCCACGCTCGTCCCCCAGCGACCCAACGTCCCCGGTACCGTCGCCGCGTGGCGCGCCGGCACCGAGGGACCGGGCAGGTTCGTCTCCGGCCTGATCGATGCCATCGGGGGCTACGACGTCTACGGCTCGCGGCTGTTCCTCATCGTCTTGGTGCTGCTGTTCACCAGCCTCACCGCTTGCCTCATCCCGCGCTACCGCGCGCTGTGGCGCCTGCGTCGGGCGGTGCCGCCGCGCTCGCGTGACCTGTCCGTCCACCCCGAGCAGGCGAGCATCGAGACGGCCGCCCCGCCGGAGGAGGCGCTCGCGGTGGCACAGGGCGTGCTCACCGAGGACCGTTGGAAGCTCCGCCCCGACGACGCCGATGCTCCGTCCCAGGTCGCGGCAGAACGAGGCCTGCTGCTACGCGAGGGCGGCAGCCTGCTCTTCCACACCTCGTTCTACGTCCTGCTGGTCGCCATCGTCGCGGGCCAGCTAATCGGCTTCAGCGGCCAGGTCGCGATCGTCGAGGGTGAACAGTGGGCGGACGCCCCGGTGGGGTACTGGACCTACCGCCCGGGGCGGCTGTGGTCCGAGGCCGATCACCGCGGGTTCGTGCTCGGTCTCGAGCGGTTCGAGGTCGAGTGGACCGACGACGCGCAGCCGATCCTGTTCCGCTCGACCGTCGAGGTCACCGAGGCCGACGGGACGACATCGACCGAGACCGTCGGCTCCAACGACCCGCTGCTCGTCGATGGCATGAAGGTGCTGCAGCTCGACTGGGGGTACGCCGCCCGCGTCGTCGTCGCCGCCGACGGCGAGATCGTGCACGACGCGTTCGTGCCGATGACCGCGACCGAGACCGCCGGGCTGTGGCACGGTGCCGTGAAAGCTCCCGCGCTCGATCCCGACCTCGGCCTCGACCTGCTGTTCCTCGCCAGCGCCCCGGAGGGCCTCAACGGTCCCGAGCCCACAGGCGCCCCGTGGCTGGAGGAGCCGGCCCTGCTCTTCGACGTCTACCGGGGCGACCTGCGCTTCGACCGGGTGCAGAACGTCAACGCCCTCGACACGACCGCGATGGAGCTCGTCGCGCAGACCTACCTGCGCGAGAACCAGGCGCTCGAACTCGACGGGAGCGTCCGCGTCGCGTTCCCCGAGATCCGCCGCTGGGTCGCCTTCCAGATCAGCGACCGCCCGACCGCGCCCGTCCTGCTCGTCGCGGCTGGCCTCATCCTGCTGGGCCTGCTGCCCGCGCTGTACGCTTACCGCCGCCGGGTGTGGGTCGCCGTGACCACGGATCTCGAGCTCGGACGAACCGTCGTGAGCCTCGCGGGGCGTTCGTTCCAGCGGCCCGAAGCCTTCAGCGGCGAGTTCGCCGAGATCGTCGAGACGCTCCGCCAGCGCCTGGGGACACCGTCGACCGGCGGCGAGGGCGAGCCGCGTCCCGCACGCGAGACCGAGGTGGTGCCCCGATGACGGCAGCGGAGCTGAGCGAGACCCTGTTCTCGCCGGTCACGGTCGTGCTGTACGGGCTCGCGATGGCGGCCTACCTCTACGCCATGGCGTTCACCCGCGTGGACCGAGCCGAGGGTGATGCCGCCGTGGCCGGCGTCCGCGGCCAGCGGATCGCCACGACCCTGGCCATCGCGGGCCTGGCGACCCACCTCGGTCACCTCGTCGCGCGCTCGGTCGCCTCGGGCGGACGGGTGCCGTGGGGCAACATGTTCGAGTACTCGTCGGTCATGGCCTTCGGTGTGGTGCTCGCCGGCGTCGTCGTGTTCCAGTGGCGCCTCAAGCGCCCCGAGGTGGTCGGGTTCCTGATCCTCGGCGGACTGCTCACGATGGGCGCTGCCGCGCTCGTGTGGAGCGAGCCTGGCCCGCTGGTCGCGATCCTGCAGTCGCACTGGCTCAAGATCCACGTGTTCGCGATCATGGCCGCGGCCACCATCTTCACCGTCGCGTTCATCTTCAACGGACTGTTCCTGCTGCGCGATACCGCCGAGCGCCGGGTCGCCCGAGCCCAGGAGGCCAAGCTCACCGGATCGACCGTCGGCGCCGCCTACGACGCGACCGCGACCGAGGTCGCCGACCCCGTGACCCAAGCGACCGAGGGTCGACGCAACCCCGACGACCTCGAGGCCGTCGACCACGACCGGCTGTACGGCGACGCGTTGCGCGCCGCCATCAACCCGCTGTGGCTGTTCCTCGGCACGTGGGTCGGGACAGCGACCATCGCCTGGACCTTCTGGTACGCGGGCGACGTGAACCGGTTCTTCACCGTCAACACCGCGATGGCACTGGCCGCGCTGGTCGCGTGGCGCCTCGTGCACCGGCTCCCGAGCGCTGCCACGCTCGACTCCTTGACCTACCGCACGATCTCGTTCGGGTTCCCGGTCTGGACCTTCGCGGTCCTTGCCGGAGCCATCTGGGCCGAGCAGAGCTGGGGTCGGTACTGGGGTTGGGACCCCAAGGAGACCTCGGCCTTCCTCACCTGGATCGGGTACGCGGCGTACCTGCACGCCCGCGCGACACGGGGCATGCGTGGACGGGGTGCGGCCTGGATCGGCATCGGGGCGTTCTGGATCCTGATGTTCACCTACTTCACGGTGAACCTCGTCGTCACCGGCCTGCACTCCTACGCCGGCCTCCAGTAGCCCTCGAGGGCACGGAGGGAGGTCACACCGCCCCGACGAGCACCGGCTCCGTCGTGGGCGCGGGTGACCCGCCCTCGGGCTCGATCGTCACCGCGAAGGCCTCGACACCACCCAGGTCCCCGTTCACCGCGAAGGTGACCCGTCCTTGCTCATCGGGCGTGAACAGCCCCGCCGGTACGGGGTCACCGCCTTCGAGGAACCACAGCTCGTACACGCGCGAGTCGGAGAGCGGCTCCAGTCCGGTCCCGATCAGCACGCCCTGGCCACGAGTGGGCGAGAACGCGACCCGCACGGTTCCCACGTCACCCTCGAGTTCGACCGTGTCGAGGTCCTCCGCGGCGAGCACCTCGGTGACCTGGGTGTTCGTGGCGTCGAGGTCGTCGAGGCGCGAGTTGAGGCTCGACACGATGACCGTAAGACCGAGTACGACCAGCAGGAACGCTGCGGCAGCGGCACCGAGCACCCGCGGCATCCACTCGCGGCCGCGGTCGATCGCCGCCACTTCCGTCGCGGGGCGCTCCTGGCGGACGTCATCGATCGCAGCCAGTACCGCGGCGCGCATACCAGCGGGCGGTGTCTCGGCGACCGCGCCTGCGAGCTGAGCCGCGGTCGTGCGCAGCTCGTCGACCTCCTGCTGGCAGGCATCGCACGAGTCGAGGTGACGCTCGAACTCGCGGCGCTCGTCGTCGGGGAGAGCGTCGACCGCGTACGCGCCGGTGAGGGTGTGGATGTCTGGGGTCGTCATCACCCGGTCACCTCCAGGGCATCGCGCAGCCGGATGAGGCCGTCGCGGAGTCGGGTCTTGGCGGTTCCGAGCGGGATCCCGAGGAGGTCGGCGACCTCGCGGTAGGTGTTGCCACCGTAGTAGGCGAGCTCCACGGCCTCGCGCTGGATCTCGGTCAGGGCATCGAGGGCCTCCCGAACCTGCTCGTGCTCGGCGCGGGTCGACACCTCGTCAGCGACGACGTCGGACGAAGGCTTGTGGTTGGCGATCGCGGCCCGATCGTGGCGGTTGCGGGTCGACTGCTCTCGTCGGACCCGATCCACGGCACGACGATGTGCGATGGTGAAGATCCAGGTCTTCGCGGCCGCGCGGTCCGGGTCGTAGCGCGCCGCCTTCCGCCACACCTCGAGGAGGACCTCTTGCGCGACCTCTTCGGACTGCGCTGGATCGCGGACCACACGCCGGACCATCCCGTAGACCGGCCCGGCGATGCGGGCGTACAGCTCGGCGTAGGCATCCTGGTCGCCGCGTGCGGTGCGGGTCAGCAGATGCTCGTCCGTCGCCTCTACCGCGTGCGGATCAGGGACGGCGCGCAGTCGCCGTGAACCTGCGATCACCGCTCCTACCTTCCGGTCGTGGCGGAGTCTGCCACGGGACGACGCGAGTGGATGTCGTCGCGGGTCGACCACAGCGCGAGCCCCGCGACCGCTGCGGTCACCAGGTGCAGCACGTTGTCGGCGTGGTTGAGCGCCAACAGGTTGGCATCGGTCCCGACCAGGCCCAGACCGACGACGCCGAGGATGCCGTAGGCAGCGCCGACGACCGCCACCACGATGCGCAACAGTCGCGTGGTCGCAGCGGCGGCACCTAGCAGGGTCGCACCGATGGCGAGGTGGGCGGCGTTGTGCAGGGTGTTGACCTCGAAGATCACCAGCAGGTGACCGTGGGTCGCGACGGGGTCGTCGAAGCCCGTCAGGGCGAAGCCGATGAGTCCGACAGCGAGGTAGATCGCCCCGAAGGCGGCGGCGAAGCGGCGCGGTTGGGTGAGGTTCACGTTCGCCTCCGGGTCGGTCGGTCGTGGGTTGGTTCGTGCGTGGTCACGCGGCGGATGGGTCGGAGACCCGCACGATTTGGTCGTCGCCGGGGATCGATACCCACAGCCCGCCGTGCGCTGCGGCGAGCGATGGCGCTCGTGGTACCTCGGCGTGGTAGTTGGTCGTGAACACCGGAGGCCCGAGCGGCAGGCCTGTGACCGGATCGAGGGCGGTGAGCGTCAACTCGTCGTTGTTGGCGACCCAGACAGCGGTGTCCGTTGCGACCAGCGCGTACGGGCCCCCGCCGACCTGCGGCCGGTCGTCGACGGCGGTCGGCGGCGCGAGCAGGTCGCCGGTCACAGGGTCGAGGCGTCGGACGGTGCCGTCCGTCGTACTGGCGATCCACACGGCGTCGTGGGCGACGACGACGTCCGTGCTTCCCGCCCCCACGCGGATGGGGTCGCCGATGCGTTCGCCCGTGGACTCGTCGACGCGGACCACCTCGCGGTCGAGCGTGTTGACGATCCACACGACCCCATCCGCGATCGCGATCGCCTGGGGTCCGTAGCCGATGACCTCGGGTTCGCCGACGACCGCCCCGGTCCGCAGGTCGAGGCGGTGGAGCAGTCCGTCGTAGGCCGACACGGCCCACGCGTAGCTGTCACCGACGGCGACGTCGCGTGCGAGCTTGCCCACGGTCGCGGCGGTACCGAGGACCCGCCCGCTGTCGAGGCCCAGACGCACGACCGCACCGGGGTCGGCGCTGGTGACCCACGCAGCCCCCGCGCCGAACGCGATCGAGGTCGGGCCTGCACCGACCGGTGTCGGCGCCCCGAGAGGCTCGTGGGTCGCAGCGTCGTAGCGCGTCACGGTGCCGTCGCGACCGTTGGCGACCCACACCACACCGTCGCGGACGGCGACCGCAGATGGTCCTGCGCCCACGACGAGAGCCTCGCCCACGGTCGGGTCGGTCGCCTGGCGACGCAGGTCGAGCAGGTCCGGACCATGATCCGGCGGCAGGTCGGGGCCTTGGTGGTCAGGCGTGACGCCGGCACCGTGGTCGTGGGCCGCGCCAGCCGCCACGGTGCCGAGGTCGTCGGCGTGATCGTGGAGTGGGTGCACGTGTCCGATGCCGGGTACGAAGCCAGCGACCGCGAACGCGACCGCTGCGAGTCCCGTCGCGAAGGCGGGAGGCGCCGAGCGGTCGAAGCGCGAGGTGCCGATCGCTCGCGACAGGACGAGTCCGACGACCGTGAGCTGAGCCAGCGTGGCCACGCCATCGGTGAGGCCGACCGGCAACCTCCCCGGGTTGGGTCCGAACGGGACGCCCCACACCCGGGACACGATCCACACCGCGCTGGCGGCGAGGCTGAGCACCGCGGCCACGGCGAGCGGGGCGCGCGCCGTGTCGGATCGGAAGATGACCGCCGCCACGACCAACTGCAGCAGACCGATCGCAGTGAAGAAGATCAGGTGGGAGGTCGTAGCGCGGTGCGCCAGAGCGGCGCCGAGGTGGATGCCGCCCGCGAGTGCCAGCAGGACGGTGATGCTGGGCCGGAGCAGGCTGTGGGAGCGGTGAACGAGAACGGACTGGCGACTCATCGCAGGGCTCCGTCCGGTGGAGGTTCGTCGGCGGGGGCGCGAGGGGAGCGCGCCCCCGTCGACGGGTCGTCAGCTCAGGTCGGCGTCAGCCGTTGAACTGGTCGGGGAACTGGGTGGCGATGCCGCCCGCCAAGATCGCGGCGGTGCCGGGCATGACGCCCGCGGCGGTCTTGAGCTTGTCGAAGGCGGTGCCGTCACCGGCCACGACCGCGTCGATCGTGTCGAACACGGTGTCGACGTGGGGGACCAGCTCCATCGCG